>JADQBU010000009.1 GCA_016278435.1 Halanaerobiales bacterium | reverse complement strand
CGATAGCCATGGAAGAAGGACTGCGTTTTGCTATCCGTGAGGGCGGACGTACCGTAGCTTCTGGAGTAGTAACTAAAATTGTTGAATAATAAAAAAGTAGAGGAGTTACCTCTCCTCTCTTTTTCTATGTTGACCGTTTGCATAAGAAGGAGGGAAGATAATGGCCAAACATGAAAAGATTAGAATCAGGCTTAAGGCATATGAACATGAATTACTGGATCAATCAGCCCAGAAGATAGTTGGTACTGCTGAGAGAACGGGAGCAAAAGTATCTGGCCCGGTACCCTTACCGACAGAAAAAGAAATATTCACAGTATTACGCTCTCCGCATGTTCATAAAACTTCAAGAGAGCAGTTTGAGATGCGAACTCATAAGAGATTAATAGATATACTGGATCCAACCTCAAAGACAGTTGATGCTCTGATGAGATTGGATCTACCAGCAGGGGTTAATATTGAAATTAAATTATAAGGTAGGAGGTGCGAAAAGAGGTGGCTAAAGGTATTATTGGACGAAAACTTGGTATGACTCAGATCTTTGCGGATGATGGAACTGTTATACCTGTTACTGTTATAAAAGCAGGTCCCTGTACAGTTATTCAGAAGAAAACCCGGGGTAGAGATGGATATGATGCAGTTCAACTGGGTTTTGAAGATATTAAACCAGGAAAATTAAATAAGCCCGATAGGGGACATTTTGAAAAAAATGGGGTTAAACCTAAAAAACACCTGAAGGAATTCAGAAATTTTTCTGAAGAACTGGAAGAAGGAAATGAGATTACTGTTACTGTTTTTAATGAAGGTGATAATATTAATGTAACCGGTATTTCCAGAGGTAAAGGTACTGCGGGTAACATTAAACGCTGGAATCAACATACTGGCCCCAAAACTCACGGTTCTCATTTTCATAGAGCCCCGGGTTCAATCGGCTCAGTAGATGCAGCCCGTGTCTTTAAAGGTCAGAAAATGCCTGGACGGATGGGGCATGACCAGGTTACAACAAAAAATCTTAAGATAGTCAGAATAGATGAAGAAAATAATTTAATACTGGTTAAAGGTGCTGTTCCAGGACCTAAAAAAGGAGTATTAAAAATAGTAGCAAGATAGTTAACTGAAACGAAAGGGGGATTAAGATGCCTCAGGTAAAGAAATACGACATGACTGGTAAAGAAATTGGAAATATAAATCTACCTGAAAGTGTATTTGCTGCAAAAATTAACAAACCTATAGTTCATAAAGTTGTAACTTCACAGCTTGCTAAAGTGCGCAATGGAAACTCTTCCACTAAAACAAGAAGTGAGGTAAGGGGTGGAGGACGTAAACCCTGGCGCCAGAAGGGTACAGGTAGAGCCCGGCACGGTAGTATCCGTTCACCACTCTGGGTAGGTGGAGGAATAACTTTTGGGCCCAGACCGCGTGCTTATGATTTGAAAGTATCAAAAAAGGAAAAGAAGTTAGCACTTCGTTCAGTGCTTACAGATAAAGCCAATACTGATAATCTTTTAATCATAGATAAACTGGAGTTTAATGAACCCAGAACTAAAAATATGGTTGATTTACTTGAAAAACTAAACTTACAGGGCAGGAAAGTAGTACTGGTTTTACCGGAAAAGAATGAGAATATTTACCTGTCAGCCAGAAATCTTCCGGATGTAAAGACCCTGGTTTTAAGTGCTCTTAATGCTTATGACCTGCTTAACAATGATTTTATAATTATACCGGAGGATGCTTTAAATGGTGTTGAGGAGGTGTTAGCTGTATGATTGCAAGAGATATAATTTTAAAACCTGTTGTTTCTGAGAAAAGTATGGAAATGATGCAGGATGCTAATACCTATACATTTCAGGTTGATAAAAGAGCAAATAAGGTTGAAATAAAAAGAGCTATTGAAGATATATTTAATGTGGAAGTCCTCAAGGTTAATACCATGAATGTACGTGGTAAAAAGAGAAGGATGGGTCGTAATGAAGGTAAACGTCCTGACTGGAAAAAAGCCATGGTAAAATTGGCCAAGGGGAATGAAATTGAAATATTTGAAGGCTTATAATTTTTAATAAAGGAGGGAAAATGATGGCTATCAAAAAATTTAAACCAACTACTCCATCCAGAAGATATATGACTGTCTCTGGTTTTGATCAAATCACCAGGAAAGAGCCGGAGAAGAGTCTGCTTGCTCCTCTAAAGAAAAGTGGAGGAAGAAATGTTAATGGACGAATAACTAGCAGACATCGTGGCGGAGGCCACAAGAGAAGATACCGGATCATCGACTTTAAGCGCGACAAAGATGGAATACCAGCAAATGTCGCCAGTATCGAATATGATCCCAATCGTTCAGCAAGGATTGCTCTCTTGCATTATGTTGATGGAGAAAAAAGATATATTCTGGCCCCGAATAAACTGGAAGTCGGAGATGTTCTTTATTCGGGTGAAGGTTCTGATATAAAATCAGGAAACTCTCTTAAACTAAAAGATATACCTGTGGGTACTATTGTTCATAATGTTGAGTTAAATCCGGGAACAGGTGGTCAGATAGCACGTTCTGCCGGTACTATGGCTCAGATTCTGGCAAAAGAAGGAAAATATGTCCATATCAAGATGCCCTCAGGCGAAGTCAGGTTAATACGTGAGAATTGTAAGGCTACTATTGGTCAGGTTGGTAATATAGACCATGAAAATATTACAATTGGTAAAGCCGGAAGAAAGAAATGGCTTAACCGCAGACCACATGTACGTGGTGTTGTAATGAACCCACATGACCATCCACATGGTGGTGGAGAAGGTAAATCACCTGCTGGACGTCATCCTGTAACTCCATGGGGTAAACCAACTATGGGTAAGAAAACCAGAAAGACCAAAAAATCTGATAGAATGATTATCCGCTCACGTAAAGCCAGGAAGAGATAGGCTTTAGAAAGGAGGATATAATTTGAGTAGATCTGTAAAAAAAGGACCTTTTGTTGAGGAAAAGTTAATAAACAAGGTTAAAGACATGAATAAATCTGGAAAGAAACAGGTTATAAAAACCTGGTCAAGAAGTTCAACCATTTATCCTAATATGGTTGGTCATACAGTTGCTGTTCATGATGGTCAGAAACACGTACCGGTTTACATTACCGAGGAGATGGTCGGTCATAAACTGGGAGAGTTTGCCCCTACACGTAAATTCAGGGGTCATGGACGCCATACAGAACGATCAACAGCATTAAAATAGTATATGATAAGGGGGGTTATTATGGAGGCCAAGGCAGTTGCCAAATTTGTTCGTATTTCCCCACGTAAAGCGAGACAGGTTATTGATTTAATTCGCGGGAAAGATGTAGATGAAGCTATTGCAATTTTAAAAAATACTCCTAGAAAAGCATCAAAACTGATTGAAAAAGTAGTTAATTCTGCTGTTGCTAATGCAGAAAATAACCATGATATGTTTGTAGATGATTTATATGTTGCAAAGGCTTTTATAGATGAAGGACCGACGATGAAAAGATTTCGCCCGAGGGCGATGGGTCAGGCTAGTCCCATTAACAGGCGTACTAGTCATATAACAATCATAATGAGTGATACAAAGGAGGGATAAATTTTGGGTCAAAAGGTAAATCCACATGGACTCCGGGTAGGGGTAATTAAAAACTGGGATGCTAGATGGTATGCTGATAAAAATAACTTTTCCGAAATTTTACAAGAAGATATAAAAATAAGAAATCATATAAAAGGCAAAATGTTTGAAGCAGGAATCTCCAGGATAGTTATTGAAAGAGCAGCAAACAGATTAAAGCTAGATGTTTATACAGCCCGACCCGGAATGGTAATAGGAAGGGGTGGCTCTGAAGTAGATGCCCTGAGACAGGAAATTGAAAATATGACAGGCAAGAGTGTTCAGATAAATGTTGTTGAAGTTGATAATCCCGAGCTCAATGCCCAGCTTGTAGCCGAAAATATTGCTGCTCAGTTATTAAGACGTGTTTCTTTCAGAAGGGCCATGAAACAGGCAATGAATAGAGCTATGCGGATGGGAGCAGAGGGATTCAAAGTTCAGAGTAGCGGCCGCCTTGGTGGCGCTGAAATGGCAAGAAGAGAGGGCTATAATGAAGGAAGTGTTCCCCTTCATACTCTCAGAGCTGATATTGATTATGGTTTTGCCGAAGCTGATACCACTTATGGGAAAATTGGAGTAAAAGTATGGATCAATAAAGGAGAAATACTTCCTGAAGTGGATGATGAAGGATAGAATTTGATGAAAGGAGGCTGCTAGATGTTAGTACCAAAGAGAGTAAAACACCGTAAACAACATCGTGGTAGAATGAAGGGTAAAGCCGTACGGGGTACTGAAATCACCTTTGGTGAATACGGATTAATGGCTTTAGAACCCGTTTGGTTAACAAATAGACAGATTGAAGCTGCCCGGGTTGCACTGACCAGATTTATTAAAAGAGGCGGGAAGGTCTGGGTTAAAGTTTTTCCCGATAAACCCGTCACAGCCAAGCCTGCTGAAACCCGGATGGGAAGTGGAAAAGGTGTTCCCGAAAAATGGGTAGCTGTTGTTAAACCGGGAAGAATCTTATTTGAGCTGGCCGGTGTAAGTGAAGAGATCGCCCAGGAATCAATGAGGCTTGCAGCTCACAAATTACCCATAAGGACAAAATTTGTAACCAGACAAGGAATGGATGGTGAGGCTGATGAAAGCTGATGAACTTAGAAATTTAACTGATGCCGAGCTGGAACAGAAGGTAAGAGAATTCAAAGAAGAATTATTTAACCTTAGATTTCAACATGCTACTGCCCAGCTGGATAACCCGTTAAGAATCCGGGAAGTAAAAAGAATAATCGCCCGCATAAAGACAGTTCTACGCGAGCGAGAACTCGGCATAAGACAGGCATAGGGGGAGTTTTATATGGAAGAAAAAAGAAATTTACGCAAAGAGCGTACAGGATTTGTGGTTAGCAATAAGATGGATAAAACCGTTACGGTTGCTGTTGAGAGGAAGACTCAGCATCCACTCTATAAGCGGGTTGTTAAAAAAACCAAAAAATACAAAGTCCATGACGAAGATAATATCTGTAATGAAGGCGACAAAGTCCGGATTATAGAAACCCGCCCCCTGAGCAAAACCAAAAGATGGCGGGTAGTAGAAGTAATTGAAAGAGCTAAATAAGGTCCTAAATTCGGAAAGGAGGGGCTGTAATGATTCAGGCCGAAAGTAGATTACGGGTTGCAGATAACTCCGGGGCACGTGAACTGCTCTGTATCAAAGTGCTTGGTGGTAAAAAGCAGTATGCCCATATCGGTGATCAGATCATCGCTACTGTTAAGGAAGCAATTCCTGATGGCATGGTAAAGAAAGGTGAAGTAGTAAGAGCCCTGGTTGTAAGGACGAAAAAGGAATTAAAAAGAAAAGATGGTTCATATATAAGATTCGATGAGAATGCTGCAGTAATATTAGATAATACGGATAATCCCCAGGGTACAAGGATCTTTGGTCCTGTTACCAGGGAGTTAAGAGACAAGAATTATATGAAGATAATATCCCTGGCACCTGAGGTACTTTAGAGGGGGGAGTAATCAATGAGAATAAAAAAAGGCGATTTAGTTGAAGTTATTTCCGGAAAAGATAAGGGGAAAAGGGGAAAAGTGTTAACTGTAATCCCTGATAAAGATAGAGTTATAATCGAAGGAATCAATATTGTACACCGCCACCGGCGGCCGAGCCAGGATATGCCCCAGGGCGGAATAATCGAAAATGAAGCCCCGATTCATATTTCCAATGCCCAGTTAGTATGTCCTCGCTGTGATGAAAAAACACGCTTTGGTGTTAGAGTACTGGACAGTGACGATAAGGTTAGAATCTGTAAGAAATGTGATGAAATTATAGATAAATAATGAACGGAAGGAGGTTACGGGATGTCTGTACTGGCTGAACAGTTTAAACAGGATATTTTACCGAGATTAAAAGAACGTTTTAATTATGAGAATGTTATGCAGGTGCCCAGAGTCCAAAAGGTTGTTATAAATGTTGGGCTGGGTGATGCCAAAGATGATCCCAAACTGCTGGATACAGTGGTTGAAGAGATAGCCCAAATCACTGGTCAGAGACCAATTGTGACCAGAGCTAAGAAATCTGTGGCGAACTTTAAAGTTAGAGAAGGAATGCCGATTGGAGTTAAGGCAACACTCCGTGGAGAATTAATGTATGAGTTTTTATATAAACTAATTAATATTACCCTGCCCCGGATCCGTGACTTTAGGGGTGTATCCCCCAAAGCATTTGATGGGAGAGGTAATTACAGTGTGGGAATTAGAGAACATGTGGTATTTCCCGAGATAAAAGTTGATGATGTTGATAAGGTGCATGGTCTGGAAGCAACGATCGTTACAACTGCTGAGACCGATGAAGAAGCCTATGAATTATTGAAAATGATGGGAATGCCATTTCGTGAAAATAAATAAATTAAAGGAGGTATTAAATTAATGGCTCGAAAGGCCTTAATAGAAAAAGCAAACAAAGAATCTAAATATTCTACCCGGAATAATAATAGATGTCAACGCTGTGGGAGGTCACGGGGTTATATACGTAAATTTGACCTCTGCCGGATATGCTTCAGGGAACTGGCCCACAAAGGCGAAATTCCCGGTGTCAAAAAAGCAAGCTGGTAAAAAGAAGGGAGGTTATTTTAAATGAATATTACTGATCCTATTGCAGATATGCTTACAAGAATCAGAAATGCAAATAATACAAAAAAAGATACTGTTGATATTCCTTTATCAAAATTAAAATGCAATATTGCAGAAACCTTAAAAGAAGAAGGTTTTATTAGAGATTTTAAAGTTATAGAAAAATATCCGCAGAATAATATCAGGGTATATCTCAAATATGGGGATAATAAACAGAAGGTTATTTCTGGTTTGAAGAGAATAAGCAAACCCGGATTAAGGGTTTATGTAAATAAAGATGAAATTCCCAGGGTTCTTGGGGGATTAGGTGTTGCTGTTTTATCCACTTCCCACGGAATATTAACAGATAAAAAGGCCCGTAATGAAGGTGTGGGTGGAGAAGTACTCTGCTATGTATGGTAGTCGTTTATATTAATAAATACGATTGAAAAATGGAGGTGAAGTGATGTCCCGTATAGGAAGATTACCTGTTGAAATTCCTGAAGGAGTACAGGTTACTATTGATGGAAATAAAGTTGTAGTTAAAGGGTCCAAAGGAGAACTCACCCGGGAAGTCAATCCTATTTTAACCGTAACCAAGGAAGATAATCAAATTATAGTGGAACGTGCTGGTGATGATAAAAATAACAGGTCCCAGCATGGGCTGGCCAGGAGTTTAATTGATAGTATGATTAAAGGTGTTACCGAAGGTTTCGAAAAAAAGCTGGAAATGGTCGGAGTTGGTTACAGTGCCCAGGTCAAGGGTAAAAATCTTGAAATCGAAGCAGGCTATTCTCATCCAGTAACCATTGAGGCCGTTGGGAATATAGAATTTGAAGTAGAAAACAACACAAAAATCACTGTTAGAGGTATAGATAAACAGCTTGTCGGCGATGTAGCTGCTCAGGTAAGAGCAGTCCGTAAACCTGAACCATACAAAGGTAAGGGAATCAAGTATGTCGGTGAGCATATTAGACGGAAAGTAGGTAAAACTGGATAATTGAAGGGAGTGAGTGGGATGGATAAAAATTCTGCCAGAAAAAAACGGCATATGAGAATAAGAAATAGAATAACTGGTACTCCGGAGAGACCCCGGATGAATGTGTACCGTAGTTTAACAAATATATATGTTCAGCTTATTGATGATCTATCCGGTGAGACTCTTGTATCAGCCTCAACCCTTGATCCAGCGATCAGGGATGCTGTTGAAAATGGTGGTAATAAGGAAGCTGCCACAAAGGTCGGAGAACTGGTTGCAACCCGGGCTCTTGAAAATGAAATAGAGCAGGTTGTTTTTGACCGTGGCGGCTATAAATATCATGGACGGATTAAGCAGGTTGCAGAAGCAGCCCGTGAAAAAGGATTAAAATTTTAGATAGAAGGAGGGGAATTAATGAAGATAATTGATCCTGATAAGCTAGACCTGGAAGAACGAGTTGTAAATATTAACCGTGTAGCCAAGGTTGTTAAGGGTGGCCGGCGTTTTAGTTTCAGTGCACTGGTTGTAGTTGGAGATGGTCAGGGCCATGTTGGTGCTGGTATTGGAAAAGCCAACGAGGTTCCTGAATCAATTAGAAAAGGTGTTGATGCGGCCAAAAAGGCTTTAATCGAGGTGCCTATCGTAGGAACGACTATTCCTCATGAGATAAATGGAGTATTTGGTGCAGGTAAAGTATTATTAAAACCAGCTGCTCCCGGTACAGGTGTTATAGCAGGAGGTCCAGTCCGTGCAGTTGTTGAACTGTCAGGTATCAGTGATATTCTGACTAAATCACTGGGGTCTTCAAATCCAATTAATATGGTCCACGCAGTCCTTAACGGTTTAAAGAACCTGAAATGTGCTGAAGAAGTAGCAAAATTAAGAGGGAAAAGTGTGGAAGAAATACTGGGTTAAACAGGGAGGTGGATAAGAGATGAATTTACACGATTTAAAACCAGCAGAAGGCTCTAAGAAAAAACGTACACGGGTAGGTCGTGGAACAGGTTCAGGTCATGGTTTTACCTCTGGTCGTGGTTCAAAAGGTCAGAATGCACGTTCAGGAGGTAAAGTAAGACCTACTTTTGAAGGTGGTCAAACTCCTTTATTCAGACGTTTACCCAAATTTGGTTTTACTAATATTTTCAAGAAAGAATATAACGAAGTTAATGTTTATCAATTAAATAAATTTTCCAATGAAGAAGAAGTAACAGCGGAAACATTGATTGAAAAGGGAATTATTAAATCCAGAGCAAAAGATGGTGTCAAGATTCTAGGAAATGGGGAATTAGAAAAATCCCTTCATATTAAAGCCCATGCTTTTAGTTCTTCAGCCCGAGAAAAAATCGAGAATGCAGGTGGGAAGGCAGAGGTGATTTAATTTGTTAAAAGCACTGAGTAATGTCTTTAAAGTAAAAGAATTAAGAAATAAGGTTCTTTTTGTTCTGGGAATGATGGTTATTTACCGGCTCGGTGCTCATGTACCGGTACCAGGTGTTGATGTTCGTACCTTGCAGGAACGACTTTTTCAGGGCGGTGTAGGTGGGGTATTTGATTTTCTTGACCTCTTTGCCGGTGGTGCCCTGAGAAATTTCACTGTTTTTGCCATGAGTATTACACCATATATTACAGCATCGATTATTCTTAATCTATTAACTGTTGTAATTCCAAAACTGGAGGAATTATCAAAACAGGGTAGAGAAGGAAGAAAGAAGATTGCACAGTACACCAGATATGGAACTATTGTTCTGGCTTTGATTCAGGGTGTGGGTATTACCATGTAT
>JADQBU010000219.1 GCA_016278435.1 Halanaerobiales bacterium | reverse complement strand
AGTAAAAATAGTAAAATATATACCCTTTAATCTCAGAGTTAAAGCTCCTATAAAAAGAGCAAGAAGAAAACTAACCAGACCGGAAGCTACAATAACAATTCCCAGGGGTAAGATATTCCCCAGTATAGCCGTTGTATACACTCCTACACCAAAAAAGGCAGCTGTTGCCAGCGAGATATAACCAGTAGGCCCGGAAAATATTGACCAGCTTACCGTAATTATAATATACATCAAAATATTACAGAGTAATATAATCGTATATTTGGGGGCATAAGAGGGCAAAAAAGCTAACATGATTAGAACGATTAAAAGTAAAAGTCGTCTATAACTTTTAATATTATTCATTTTCCTATCTACCTCCCCATAATACCTGTTGGCTTGACTAAAAGCAGGACCATAAATATTACATAATAGGCAACTATAGCCAGACCTGGCTCAAAATAACTAACTAAACTGCCAACAAGCCCCAGTATAAATCCCCCGATAAAACTTCCCAGGATACTACCCAGTCCACCGAGGACAACGACTATCATGGCTATTACCGTATATTCCAGTCCCATAGTCGCTGTTATTTGATATGACATACTTATCAATGCACCGGCCACACCGGCCATCATCGCGCCGAGCCCAAAACATAAGGCTAAAACCCGGTTAATATTAACTCCCATAAGGCCAGCAGCTTCAGGATCCTGGGCGGCTGCCCTGATTGCTTTTCCTAAGCGGGTATGTACCAGAAAAAAATAAAAAGCAAAACTTAAAACAATAGCAAATGCAAGGGTAAGAAGCCGGTTAGCAGCAAACTTTGCTCCTCCAATAGTAACAGGAAAATTCAGAAAAGAATAACCCCTGATGTCAGACCCCCAGATCAATAAAACAATATTCTGGATAATAAAAAGGATCCCAAAGGAAACCAGCATGGAATTTCCTTCAAAGATACCTAATGTAGCCGATTTCTTTTTCAGGCTTCTATACAGGGTTCTGTGCAGTATAAATCCCAGTATAAATACAATAGAACTGGATATAACAAGGGCTAGTAAGGGATTTATACCAAAGCCTGTAAATAGTGTCCAGGTTAAAAATGCCGACAGCATAATAAATTCTCCATGACCTATATTCAAAACCCTGGCAACTCCATATTGGAGGCTGAAACCGACAGAGATTATGGCATAAATACCGCCCAGTAATAACCCCCCAATAACTACATTAAGAATTGTTACAATCATTGTGATAACTCCTCCCACAGATTAAAAAGATAAAATGTACAGGCCGCTCAAGGGGCCAGAAAATCTAAAGCCCCTTAAACCAGCCTGTATGATATTTAAGCAATTAGTTTTTAATGAGGTCCTCTAGTTTTACCAGACCGGTTTGGGAAATACAACCGGGGCAGTCGCTTTATCCTTTGGTCCTATGACTTCATATAGGCCGTCCTGCCACTGTCCAATCTGACCGGGATAACATTCTTCTGCCAGTTGACCGTTTTCAAACCAGGTTGGTCCTAAAACAGTTTCAAATTTTTGACTAGCCATTACATCCCTGACTACTTTCTGATCTAAAGTGCCTGCTTCCTCAATGGCTTTTTCGAAGAACTGCAGTGCGCCATAATAGATTATCTGCCCCCACCAGTCGAGTTTTTCTCTACCAAAACGGTCGATAATCTTTTGAGCAAATTCATCTGCTTTGGGAGTACTTTCTGTATTCCAGGCCCCCATCGACATAATCCCTTCAACCTGTTCTGCTCCAAATATATTCTTGTAAAACTCAAAATTGGCACCTACATCTACCACAAAGGCATCTGGATTAAAACCAAGTTCTATAGCCTGTTTGGTAACAAGAATACTCTCATCTGGATAGGTAAAGGAGATAAAAGCATCGACATCTGCTGCCATGGCTTCTTTTATTACAGATGACAGGTCTTTGGCTCCCATGTTAATACTCTTATTAAATACAACTTCAATTCCTTTTTCTTTCAGAAGTGGAACTGCCGTTTCAGAATATTCTATACCGTGGAGGTCACTGATATAGATAACTGCCGCCTTTTCTACACCCTTTTCGGCCAGAATATCTACCAGTACCGGTACCTGATGGACAGAATAATTCAGGGTGGAAAAGAAATAAGGTAACTGATCCATATATTGCTGTAAGCGCTTGGCCCCACCTTCCATTCCCATCAGTATATACCCATACTTATTGGCTATGGGAGCAGCAGCATAAAGATGGGCAGTACTGACAGGCGGAAAGACAAAGTCAACTTTATCTTCAATAATCAATTTTTCCAGTAACCTTGTCATAGTACCTGTATCACTTTTCGTATCATATTTAAGCAACTCAACAGGTAGTCTTTTTCCGTACTCCTCTACATAAATTCCACCTTTAGCATTAACATCATCTACCCACATTTCTGCCATGGGAGTAAAAGCATTATCTCCTGTCAATGCTAACATCCCGGAAAAGGCCCGGGCAAAACCGATAACAATTTTATCCTTGGCCAATACTGCCGAACCACCAAAACCGACAATTAACATGGAAATAATTATGATACTTATCATCAATAACCTGAAACGTGTTTTGATCATTTTTTCAAACATCTCCTTATAAAATTTTTTGAAATCTGTTTAAATATTCAGGAGTTTCGCCGTTTTCGAAATTTACTTTTTTGTCCCGGTCCTGAATTCTCCTTAAATCACCCCTTTCTCTTTATTGTTCTGACAGAATAATCTCTGCCGCCAACCGGGCAGCTCTTTTTACTACAGTAGCACATTTCTCTTTATGATCGGGAATTTTAAAAAACGCATCGGCCTGATCCGGTTCGGTAAAAATGTAACTCTGCCCAAATAAACTTTTATGTATTTCCGGGCAGAGAGTAGTTCCGAACTCCTGTAAAAACGCATCTCTAAACTCAATCATTTTTCCCTGGGCAATCTTCATCTTTTCCTTACCTGCCTCTGTCCCCACCTCATCCATCGCAGGATTAAACCGGGCACCAATAGCCAGCTGACCACTACAGTAAGCACCACAGGAACCGCTGCTGGCCCCGACCCCACCGGCCAGATTCAGTGTCGACTCAACCAGTTCATCAGAAATAAAATCAAAATGACAACTTAAACCATAGATAGTACTCCTGGAACAGAGGTCATCTCTTAACTGTGCCTCCTCAGCTTTTTGCTGAATATATCCAAGGACATCTTCCATTTATTTATAACCTCCTGTTACTTTCATCCCCCGGCCATACCTGTTAAAACATAGATATTGTCATCTTTATTGATTACTCTTGTATCGTATTTCCCGGCAGGTATAACTTCTTTGTTGATGACAACAATAGTAGCATTTTTAATCCTCTGCTGAAATCTATCTGATTTCCTCAGCTTTTCCAGTAATTCACTTACTGTCAGTCCTTCTTCCAGGTCATATTTTTTATCATTAACTGTAATCATTCTGCTTCCCCTTCTAAATCTTGACCATGTAAATATTAACTTCGTGACCGCTTAAAAGTCGTGGGTTTTGGATAGCTCTTTCTGGCTAAAATCAAAAACAGTACCGGTAAAAGGAGATTTTTCATTATAAAAGAAATCAGGTAAACGTTCATCTTCTTCCTTAAATCCGGCCTTTTTATTAAATTCTTTTTCCATTATTATCGTCTCAACACCGATACCAATTACCCGGTTCATATCCCATTCACCACCATAAATACTCTCCAGAACCGCAGCAATAAAGTCGGAACCTAAAAGGGTAAACCAGCCAAAGAGGCACATCAGATTATCAGCTGCAGCACTGGCTGCTTGAAGCTGTGATGACAGGGCTACCTGACCGACCTTACTTGTACCATCAATCCCGGGTACAACTGCAGTTATACCGGCAGTATGGTCTGCACCCATGGGAGTAGTGGAAAAAGTAACCCCCATCCCCTTGCTATTTCTGGGCTCAAAGCTGGATAGAGACTGCCCTTTAACCACAGGGACCCGGTCTACTCCCAGTTCTTTACCCACAACTTCTGTACCCTGACCCAGCAGTTTTCCAAACCCGGTACCTTCTATCATTTCTTCAATCAAGCCCAGGGCTGCTTCAGCATCACCCCATTCTATCTTGCCGGCCTCCATACAGACAGCAATAGAGGCTCCTGTCTCAATGGTATCAATACCGAAGTCATCACATAACCTATCTACTCTGGCCAGAAAATCGAGATTAGCAATATCACAGTTGGAACCACACATAGCAACGGTCTCATACTCCAGGGCAGAAGTTAAATAATTGCCATCACTATCATTGTAAATATTGGAACAGCTGATAATACAACCCTTCTGGCAGGGCACCCCACTTTTACCGCCATTTTCTTTTAATTTCTCCAGTAAAGCACCACCATCGATTTTGTTCCAATCTTTAAAGTATTCACCACTAAAGTTTCTGACAGGCAATACTCCCTGGGGAGCATTGAGACCAACATTAAACATGGTGCCCAGAGTATTTAAAGTTCTGGTCTCATCACTTTCCTGCATATAATTAATTAACTTTTTACGGGCCTCATCATATTTATCTTTATCATCATAACTCAATTTATATTTAACATCTGGCTCTTCTATTACAACCGCTTTCACCTTTTTTGAACCGAGAACAGAACCCATTCCACCCCTGGCTGCAGCCCGGGCCGGTTTGCCGTCTACAACCTCAGTTACCTGTAAAGTTGAATTCCTGTATCCCCTTTCTCCAGCTACTCCAATGGAAATCACAGCGATTTTACTGCCATATCTAGCTTTTAACTCCTCTACAAGCTTATAATTATTTAAGCCCTGATATTGTGTGGCATCTATAAGTTCGACTTTTCCCTCTCTATCAATATGTAATATATTCCAGCTGTCATGTTCTGGCATATCCTCAAAAATCAGCATTTTGATCCCGTGGTCAGCTAAATAACCCCCAGCTGAACCTCCCACATTGGCCTCCTTTATTCCACCTGTCAGTGGACTTTTACCCCCGATAGAAAGGCGGTGAGCTGTGGGAACATTGGTGCCGGCCATCATCCCGGTACAGATAATTAACTTGTTCTCATAACCAAGCGGATCACATTTCGGATTTACTTCTTCATTCATGATACTGGCAATCAATCCCCGACCGCCAAAATTCACTTCATTATCTTTGACTTCATTAAATTTTATACCACCGGTCTTAGTATCTATTCTAAAAACTTTTAACAATTAAATCACTCCTCAAAAGTACTAAATAATCAGGTATGGAGCATTACTAACCTTCATATATTCTTTCCATAATTTCTAAAGCGTCACTATAACTCAATTTCAAAGGAGCAAATATAGCTGTTTCATCCTGATAAGCAATCTCCGCAATTTTACCCAGGTCTGACTTCTTAATACCAGCTTCCCGGGCAGTCGGGATACCTACTCTTTTATTCAGGGCTTTAATCGTATCTCCAACCCTGTCTCCAATTTCTTCCGGAGACAAATCATCATCAAACTTGAGTCCCATAGCCTTACCGATAACTTTTACCTTTTCTGGAACAGCTTTGGCATCATTTCTTATTACCTCCGGTATCACCAGGGCACAGGCTATACCGTGAGGTATATCATGATATAAGCTGCCGATAGTATGGGCCAGAGAATGACCAAAATGAACCATCGAATCCTTGATTCCGGCTATACCGGCCAGTGTAGCTGCCAGACTCAGATCTTTTCTCGCCTCTAAATTAGAACCATCTTCTACAGCAACCGGTAAACTTTTAGTAATCAAAGATATAGCTTCTTTGGCCTGTAATTCACCCATGGGATTAGCCTGACCGGAGGTAATCGCTTCCGCCGCATGGGAAAAGGCATCCATTCCAGTAAAGGCAGTAATCCCGGGCGGCAATCCCAGTGTCAACTCTGGATCTACAATCGCCAGGTCTGCCATCCACTGGGGACCTATACAGCCACCTTTGCGGTGATTTTCAGTATTAGTTACCACAGCAACGATAGATACTTCACTACCGGTTCCCGCAGTTGTTGGAATTAAAATCAAGGGAGTTTCTTTTTTCAGTCCTTCTCCGGGCCCAAAATACTGCGTAATAGGTGAGGGATTAGACAAAAGAATATTAACACATTTTGCCGTATCCATAGAACTTCCTCCACCAAGTCCGATAACCCCATCAACTTCCTCTTCTCTGGCTATTTCAGCACATTCTTCGATCCTGTAATCTGGTGGATCCGGTAATACACCGGTAAATTTAACAACTTTCAGACCAGCATTCTCCAGGTTTTCAACGATCTTATCCAGTATACCTACCTTTTTAATACCAACATCAGTTATACAGAGCACCTTTTTACAGCCCAGTTCCTGAACTCTCTTCCCTGTACGTAGAGATGCCCCTTCACCAAAAAGGATTTCCGAATTAGGTTCAATATCAAAAATCATCTTTTCACCCCACAGTAGTTATTTGCCCTCTTTTGCAAATTTTCTAAAAATACTGAAGAAGAGTTATAATAAATACTCTTATCATAATAATTGAAATGTTGCCTCTAGTCGAACGTGTTCAGTTAGTAAAATAATTATACCATAAAGAGTATAAAAATGTCAATAATATTCTGATATAATTTCCCATCATTTTTTTGCATGTTACTTTAAGGGTATTAAGTTTAATCTTTTAATTAAATTATTATTCGGATAAGTATCTGGTTATGTAATCAATAAATTTGCTCGAATAACTTTCTATGTCGTAGCTACCGTCATATAAACACCAGTCAAACACAATCCCTCTCATTATAACAAAAATAAATTTTACAGTATCTTCAGCTGACATCTTTTTTGAAATTTGCTTCTTGCTCTGTCCGTCTTCAATTATATCTTTTAATATTTCCTGCATGGCCCGGTTCACCTTTAAAATTTTATTATCTGGAATATAAAGATGTTCAACCATATCCGCACCATCTGTTTCTACTAATTTTATATAAGATAGAAGATACGTCCTCACATTCTCCAGGGCATCATCAGAATTAAGAATTGGTTTTATCTCTTTTTTGAAATAAGTATCTCCCTTTTCATAAAATTTATATAAAATATTATTTTTTGATTCAAAATAATAATAAAATGTGCCAATTGAAACATCGGCTGCCTCACATATTTCCCTGATTGACATATTTTTAAACCCTTTTTTACTCAATATCCTGAGTGCAGCATCATAAATCTTCTGTTTGGTATCACTGGTCTGCAACTCCTTACTATTCATTTTGGTTTCCTCCTCAATAAAATTTTACCTCTCAAGATATATTTTGACTGATGGAAACCGTTTTGTCAAATAATTGACCATACATTAAAAAAAAGGCCTTAATCCCTAAAAATTATGGTTTAAGACCTTTTATTTAATCTTATTTTATTAAAATATATTATTCATCATCAGCTTTTGATTTTCTAGCAGCAATCTCTGCCTGCATTTTATCGAGCTTTTCCGGAGTGATTCTATACAACCAGGCAATAATAATCAGACTGGCTGTTAAAAACAAACCAGGAACTAAAGCTATACCAGCTTTAATAGCACTTATTAGTTCTGGTGTAGCTTCCATGTTTGCTACATAGTCTGCCGATACAAGCACTGCAGTTATGATTACCCCTCTTAACAGTACCGCAGTTTTAATAGGAAAACTGATTAAAGACATGATAAAACCTCTCGCATTTTTTCCAGTTTTCCATTCACCATAATCAACAGTTGCAGAATACATAGCAACACCCATCGCATCAGGTATTCCATAACCTAAATAGGCCAGGAACATGATAACCATAAAAGAAATATAATTCATGGGTAAAGCCCATACAGCCAGCAGACCTACTATAAATATAACCATGGATAAGATGTAGGTCCTTCTTGTACCTATTTTTTTACCCAGGAAGTTGGAAATGGCAGCTCCTGAGAAAGAAACTACATTTAAGCCAGTAAAGAATATACTCAGTACAACAATATTATTTACAACATATTTAAAGTAATAAAATGCAAGTCCGAAGATAATAAATCTGCCCAGATATCTACCAACTTCACCCAGCATAAGTCCAATAAGTGGAGGGTTCACAATAATCTGTTTGAGCATCTCCCCGATAGACATCTTGTTTCTCTCTTTTGCCTCTTGATCTTCATCTGGATGAAAAGCATAATTTTTAGTCATGAAGAACAATGTATAATAACAGGCAATCATGACAATGCCGGTTATTACGACCATCAGGGTATACCCCATGGCCGGATTCGTCTGTTTACCAAGATACATGATGATGGGTAAACCTATCGCAGAAAAAAGAAGTGCGCCCAGAGCATTAAACATTCCTCTATTTGAAGCCAGAGAAATTCTTTCTTCATTAACCTTTGTCATCGATGAGTTCATTGCTAAATGACCGGCATAGAAGATATTCCAGATTAAATGACTGACGATAAAACCTACAGAAATTATAGCCGCGTTAACCATAGGAGTACCTATATTGGAAAACTGAAAAATAAAGAATAATGCTGCCAGGGGTGGACCTATAAGTAACCAGGAACGATATCTACCCCACTTCAGATTACTCTTTTCCAGAATGACCCCGGCGGTAGGAACCCAGACCATATCAAATATACTTGTGATCATCAAAACTGTTCCAGCTATAGCAGCTGGAATCTTAGCATAGTCTGTCATAAAAGCCGAAAAATAAAAAATCTCCATATTTACAAAAAGCTGAAATCCAAACGACGGTAAACCATAAAGATATTTAATTGATTTCTTAAGTTGTTCCATATTATCCTCCTTTGATTTTCTTTGTCTTTGAATTATTTCCAATTTATCATTATCTAGGTATTTAAAATATCAGCTCACCTCCTTTTTCCCACACAATAGACTATTACAGCAAACTTAATATTTGTTATACTATATTAGATTTTTCCTAAAAGACTATTACAGCCACAATCCCGGCAATTAAAATCGATAAAACTACCCTCTCAAACCAGATGACCACAATCTCCCAGACTTTTAATTTTGTATCTGCTGCCAGAACACAGGGTATGGAACCACCAAAAAATAAGATTGCTGAAACAGAGACAACAGCTACTACATACTTTGCAGCAACAGGTAATGCTGCAACTACGATGTTGGGTACAAACATTTCAGCAAGTACCATGGTACATGCCTTGGCTACCATTACTGGTTCTGGTAATCCGACCAGAGATAATAGATAAGTAAGGGGAACCAGAATGTATCCCAGGATATCAAAAACAGGAGTCATCTTCACCAGAATAAAAGCCAGTAAAGCAACTGAAGCAATTGTAGGAGTAAGAATAAAAGTCATCTTTACTCCACCTTTTAAGTTTTCCCAGAGACTTTTAAATAAAGAACCTGAATTTGAAGCTGCTTCCACTCCCGCCTTTATTGCATTTACCAGAAGGTTACCAGGCACATCTTTCTCCGGTTGTCCTTCTCCATCAATATAAGAATTATCCATATTTTTGATCGGC
>JADQBU010000015.1 GCA_016278435.1 Halanaerobiales bacterium | reverse complement strand
ATCATTGAAAGCAAATATCGCAGTTGGTACACTTTTTAAGGAAAACAACTCTTTACATTTTTTATATCCGGTCTCATATTCCCAGTTTCCTGTTTTAATATAGTCAGGATTAAAGACCAGATTATGATCGGCAAGAGCCTGCTGATAACCCTGCAATCTTTGATGGGTAGAGATTGAGTCTATTAAACCGCTGATAACTGCTATCCTTTTATGACCTGCTTCTATCAAGAAATTTGTTGCTCTGTAAGCTGCTTCTTTATCATCAAAATTAACTGTATAATCCTCTTGTCTACTTGTATAACAATAAGTATATATCACAGGTTTATCAATACATTTCACAATTTCGGTAACATCACGGGGATGCTCACCAATATAGATTATTCCATCGATCTGTCTCCCCAGTAAATCATGGATACTATCTTCTATTTCCGAAGATATAATATTTATTTTTTCAAATTGATTATTTATTTTTTTATTTAACCTTAGATTACTCAGGATAATATGAAATCCTTTTTCTTCAACGTATTCATTTATCCCATCAATTATCTGGGGAGAATTAAATACTGTCATATCTTCTACAATAATTCCAATAGTATTTGTCTTATTGGTTCTTAAGCTTTTAGCTATTTTATTCCCCATATAATTCAATTCCTCAACTATACTTAGTACTTTTTTTCTGGTTTCATTACTGACCTGGCCACTGTTATTCAATACATATGATACCGTAGCAGTTGAAACATTGGCTTTTTTAGCTATATCCTTTAAAGTTACCATATTAAAACTCCTTAATCGTTTAAGTTGATATTATATATATTCTTGATGTCTTAAATAATTCCTTCTTTTTTTTTTGAAAATTTTATTATTTTTTATTATAGAAATTAATCTATTCTCAAATTTCTAACAATATCGCTAGGGCAGGAGCCCCGTCTCCATTGGCGTTATCGTAATCATATTAATGATGAATAATATTCCGCTTCATAAGAAACACCTTTTGAGCCTACCGGAAGTATTTCATGGACAAAATCTTATTACAAAAGATTGTTAAGATACTTATATTAAATATCTAATTAAACTCTCATACTCCTGGGCAGGAAGAGGAGGATGAAATACATATCCCTGCATTGCATCACAATTTATTGATTTTAGAAATTCAAAATCCGATAGGAGTAAACTTTAACTTTATCATCCAGTAATTTCAGGTTCCAAACAATTAATTTCCTTATTCTTCATATGACTATCATACGAGTAAATGTCATTAATATTAGATTTTCTATGTGAATTTATAATATATGCATCTACAAAATCAATATTTTCTTTTTCCCATAAGTTAAAACTTTCAATTAATATCGCAGTTTTTTCGCATTCAATTCCATCCAGTTGTAGAAACATCTTTAATATTTCAACAATCTTCTGTTTGTTGTTTTTATAAAATTTTTCTAATATCCAGGTTGCTTCCCAGAATATAACCGGAAATATCTTTATTTTGATCTTACCCTTTTCTGCTCTTTTAATAAGACTTAAACATTCTTTATGCTTTTCTTCTGGTTTACCAGTTAAATAATAAATTAAAATATTTGTATCAATTCCATATACATTTTTCATCTAATTACCCTCTAATTCTGTTTTCCATTTATTTGCCTTTTCTTCATTAATCACATTTTTCCAGTCTTCTTCCTCTCCTTCAATACCTTCTGGGTTTAAAGAGCCGGCTAATTTTTCAGCAGTAGGTTTCTCAATAATTTTAATAATTGCCTCTTTATCATCAATCAATTCGAACTCCAGTTCTTTCCCGGGAGTTGCACCAAGTTTTTCTCTTATATTTTTAGGAATAGTAACCTGCCCCCTGCTTGTAATTCTGGCCTTTTCCATTATAAACCACCTTTCCTTTTCTTACTTATTATTGTATCACTTACTTTTCAGTATATCAAATTTATTACTTATTTAATTAAATAATACTTACAAGTCTATTCATTTCTTACTACAACTGCCAGATCCAGGTCGTTTCAGGGTCTCTGTCAGAGTTTTTAGCAAAAAACGTCAGAATGTTAACCCGGTATTGAGGATATCACTTCGTTAATTTCATAAATACGGTGCCTCTACCCTTAATTTTTCTCTAAAATCAGGATGAGCAATATTTATTAAAGCTTCTGCTCGTTCTCTGGCAGTTTTTCCTCTTAAATGAGCTATCCCATACTCAGTTACAACATAGTCAACATCATTTTTGGATGTAGTTACTACTGCCCCTCTTTTCAAGGTAGGTACAATAGTAGAATATTTTCCTGAGTCTGCTGTAGAAGCCAGAGTAATTATACTTTTCCCATTTTCTGCTTTAACTGCTCCTCTGACAAAATCAGTCTGTCCCCCGGTACCACTAAATTGTCTGGTTCCGATTGATTCTGAAGCACACTGTCCCAGCAGGTCTATTTCAATGGCAGAATTTATCGAAACCATGTTTTTATTTTTACTGATGATGTGAGGGTCATTAGTATAAGAGACAGGATGCATTTCTACCAAGGGATTATCATCAATAAAATCATACAGTACTCTACTTCCCAGGGCAAATGAACCTATAATTTTTCCTGGATGAAGAGATTTTTTTTTATTGGTTACAATACCTTTTTCTACTAGATCTACCATCCCTTCAGATAACATTTCACTGTGAATACCTAAATTTTTTTTACCTCCTAAAGCTTTGGTAACTGCATCGGGAATACCTCCAATCCCTAATTGCAGGGTAGAGCCATCTTCTATTAATTTAGAAACATTTTTTCCGATTTCCATCTGTACTTCATCGGGAGGGGTAGGGGGCAATTCAGGCAATTTGCGGTCATTTTCTATTAAAAAATCCACTTCAGAAATATGAATAAACGAGTCTCCTAAAGAACGGGGCATATTCTTATTAACTTCTAAAATTATTAGATTAGCTTCTTGAGACACAGGTTTTGTATAATCTACAGAAATCCCAAAACTGAAATAACCATGTTTGTCCATAGGGGAAACAGTAGCCAGTAAGACATCAACATCTATTAAGTCCTGATATAGTCCAGGAGATTCATGGAAATAGTTGGGAGTAAAATCTCCTCTTCCTTCATTAATTAAAGGACGGGAAAAACCACTCAAAAACCAGCTATTATGTTTAATGGATTCTTCCATTCCCGGCCGGAAATAAGAATAATCCGTTAAAGGTAACATCTGGTCTATAGTAACTCCTTCTAATTCCTCATGCCTCTGTGCCAGAGCCTCCAGGATTGCTGGAGTTTCTCCTCCCCCTAAAGCAACTACAACCCTGTTATTAGATTTTATTTGGGCTGCAGCTTTTTGAGCACTAACTAATTTACTGTTATAATCATTTTTAAAATGCAATTGCAAATCCTCCCTTTTGTTTTAGATAAATAAATGCTTTTATGTTAGCTAAATCCTATACATCACTCAATAGCCAGAAAATTTTGGTCAGAAAGATAAGTTATAGATGTTTGCCTTCCCTATAATATTCTTATTATGACAAAAATAGCCTGGGAAGTCAAAGCAATCTCATCCAGAACAAAAAAACGCCACTCCCATGTGAAGTGCCGTTATCGTTGTCATATTAAGATTTTTAACAGGATTACGTCAGGATTTAGTTTATCCAACCATTACATTTTCTTTAGGATAATGATATATACCTTTTTGCTTTCTCTCTGCCAGAGCCAGTGCCAGAGTTAACGGCCCTACCCTCCCAACAAACATTGTAAATATAATTAATATTTTCCCTACCTCAGATAAAGTTGAGGTTATTCCAGTAGATAGTCCCACAGTTCCAAATGCTGATACTGTTTCAAATAAAACAGGTAAAAAGGGTACTCCTTCAGTTGTTGATAATACCATTGTTACAATTATAACTAAAGCCAATGCCAGAAAAGTGGTAACTATTGCCTTTAAAGCTATATCTCGATCTAATCGGCGTTTAAAGACATCTATATCCTTTTTACCCTTAATTAAATTCCAGACGGTCATTAATAATACGCCAAAAGTAGTAGTTTTTATTCCCCCACCAGTAGATCCTGGTGATGCCCCGATAAACATCAATACGATAATTAAAAAGAGGGTTGAGCTATATAACTGACCTGTTGGAACAGTATTAAAACCTGCCGTTCTCGGTGTAACCGAAAGAAACAGAGAAGCCAGCAATTTTTGCCCAAAGGGTAAATTCCCTATTGTTGCATTATTATTATATTCTAAAAGAAGAACACTAAAAAATCCAACAATTATTAACAGTATGGTAAATAATAAAACAATTTTAGTCTGCAAAGTAAATTTTTTCATATGTTTACTTTTAAAATTATATAATTCAGCCAGAACTGCAAAACCGATACCACCCAGTACAATTAACGACATAACTACAAAATTAACCACAATATCTCCTGTAAAACCCTCCAGGCTATTCCCAAAAAGATCAAAACCAGCATTATTAAAAGCTGATATAGAATGAAATACAGCTAGATATAGAGCTCTCCAGAAATCATAATTCCATATAAGTCTAATAAATAAAATAAGTGCTGCAGCGCCTTCTATAACAAAAGTAAATGCCAGAACATATTGTACAAGTCTCACCATACCGGAAATTTGTAGATGATCAAGGTCATCTTTAATTAATAATCTTTCCTTTAATCCAATTTTCCTGCCAATTATAAGTGCTATCATGCTTGACATTGTCATTATTCCAATACCACCAATTTGAATAAGTAACATAATAACTAACTGACCAAAGACAGTAAAAGCAGTACTGGTATTTACAACAATTAATCCCGTTACACAGGTTGCAGATGTGGCTGTAAACAGCGCATTAGTGAAACTCATACCCCCTTCAGCAGTAGTAGCTAAAGGCAGCATTAATAAAATCGTTCCACTAAATATTACAATAAAATAACCAATTACCAGGAACTGGGCAGAGGTGAATTCTTTATTTTTTAGATAATCTAGCATAATGACATTCCTTTCAAACTTCCTTTATGAAAATAATTTTACCGTCTTTTAATAAAATAATATTTACTATCTCTAAATAGTTTAGTCAGGGCAAATATAATAACAAGAAATTCTAATCTTCCCAGCATCATACCGAATATCTCAGTCCATAATATTAATCCAGAAGCACCGGGCCCTGTAATACCAATAGACAGACCAACTGTTCCCAGAGCAGAACCAAATTCAAATAAACTATCCCGGAGGCTATGACCTTCAGCCAGGAATATGAACACACCTGTCAGATAGGTAAATAAATATAAAAATATATAATTCGCAATTTCACGGATGCTATTATTATGAATATACTGTTTCTCTTCTCCCCGCCAGACATAATCTTCATTAACTCGATTCGCAGGACTGAAATACTTTCTTATTTCCCAGTAAATAGACTTGAAAATAATATAAATCCTGAATTGTTTAATACCACCGGCAGTCGAACCAGTTCCACCACCTATCAACATAAAAACTATTACAAACAAATTAGCAAATATAGGCCAGGATGCAAAATCAATGGTACTGAAACCGGTTGTTGATAGAGCGGATACAAGCTGAAAAATACTATTACGAACATTCTTTCCCATATTTACATAAATATCATTTAAACCTATATAGCTTACTAGAGGAATAGAAATAAGCAATAAAAGTCCCATAAGCCTGATTTCACCATTACGTAAAAATATTTTTAACTTGCCCTGGAGTAAAGCATAATGTGTAGCAAAATTTATAGTACCTAAAAACATTAAAATAATTGTAACCAGCTCAATGCCCAGGCTGTCCCAGTATCCTATGCTGGTGGTAACTGTTGAAAATCCACCTGTAGATATGGCAGCAATGGAGTGATTTATAGCGTCAAACAAACTCATTCCAGCAAAATAATATAGAAAAACCCCTCCTGAAACATAACTGAGATATATCTTCATTATCATCTGCGTAGAACGCTGTACATGAGGTAATAATTGGTCTGTTCTTGCTTCCGCCATGTAAAGTCCCATACCCTGCATCGGTAATATAGAAGACAGTGCAATTACAGCCAGTCCCGCACCACCCAGCAGCTGCATTATACTTCTCCACAGCAAATAGATAGCCGGAGTTTTTTCAACATTCATTACAGATAAACCTGTTGTGGTCCAGCCGCTAACAACTTCAAATATAGAATGGGTCCAGGACATATTAAGCCCCCAGACAAAGGGAACTGCAGAAAATACAAGGGCTGCTATCCAGGAAAGAACAACAATAATCCCCCCTTCTTTTAGAGTCAGGGAGACTGTCTTTTCCCTGGAGCCGGCTTTATAATATAAAACTGCTCCCAGGCTTAAAGATAATAATGAAGTTACTATAAAATACTGTATGTAAGTAAAATCTTCCGGATAGAAAAGTAGAGCTATTAGAGGAACCATTAGAACCGCACCTACAATCATAATCATTAATCCTGTATATTTTATTATCAATCTATAACGAGATTTAAGCAGTTCATTGTAATCCATCTTTAGATATCACCACCGAGTACTTTAATTGCTTTAGCCTGGTCCTCTGGAAGAGATATAATAAGGATCTTATCACCTTCTTTAATCTCAGTTCCTCCCCTGGGGATTACTATCTCCCCATTTCGTATAATTCCACCGAGAACAATACTCAATGGGAGATCTATATCTTTCAGGGTTTTTCCAATAACAGGGGCGCCTTCCTTAATAATAAACTGGGTAATACTTAACCTTCCATTTTCCAGGGTAATTAAATTACTGATATTTTCGACAGCTACATTCTGCTCAATCAAGGAGCTAAGTAATTGTGTTGTGTTAAAGATAGCATCAACACCCAGGTTTTTAAATAAGCCTTCATTATCTGGATTATTTACAAGGGCTGTTGTCCTAATAATTCCAAAATAATCTTTTGCCATCTTACAGATAAACAGATTATCATGGTCTTTCTGCGTAAGTGAAACCAGGATATCAGTCTGGTAGGCGCCGGCATCTTCCAGGATATCAGGGTCTGAAGCCTCACCACATATTACATCTGCCCGAAGTTGACGTGATAATTGTACTGAATATTCCTGGTCTTTATTAATAATTGTTACAAAATGACCTTTGGACATTAAATTTTTAGCAAGGTGATAGATCAGCTTTCCCCCACCGATTAACATTACCTGCATTATACCTCATCCCCTTCTATCCTGGCTGCAAACTCATTTACAAGCAGTGATAAAGGTGACAGGGTCATAACAGCCGGGTCTTTTTCAAATAGTTTTACCTTCTCCGGATCAATTACTCTTACCAGTACACCCGTCACTTTAAAGGTAAACCTGACGATTTGTGTTACCATATAATTAACTTTATCATTACCGGTCGTAATAACAACTTTATCAGCCTGCTCTATTTTAGCAGTTTTTAGTACTTCCTGTTCCAGGGCATCACCCTTCACCTTAAAACCCGAATATGTAACCGGCAATTTAGAAAATTGTTCAGTATCTCTATCGATAACCACTACATCATGACCCTTTTCCGATAATAAACCTGCTAACTTTGAGCCAGTTCTCCCACACCCAACAATTACAATAAACATTATTCCTCATCTCCGAGATCCATATCATCAATATCTGGTTGCCCTGCTATCTCACCAGCTCTCTGTAAATTATCACTGGCCGGACGATAAGAAGGGTCTAAAGCCAGTGCTGCCCGGTACATTTTCATTGCCTTAGCCTGTTGATTTTTAAGTTCATATATTACTCCCATTAGGTTAAATGGCTCAGGTTTTTCCGTATCACTGGAAGTAGCCTTTTTTAGAAGTTCAATGGCCTCATTAAAGTTTCTTTTATTAATTTCTGATTTAGCTAGATTTAATATATCTTCAAAGCTGTCTACCTCATTCTCATTATCTTCAAGTTGATAACGCTTAAAAACATGCTCTACTATCTCAATTATTTCCTCGGGCTTGAATGGTTTTCTAAGATAATCGACTGCACCCAGTTTCATTGTCTCCACCGCCGTTTCAACATTACCAAAACCTGTTATCATAATAACTCTGGTCTGATAATCTAATTCATTAATTTTATCCAATAAATCAATACCGCTCATCCCTGGCATTTTCATGTCAAGTAAAATAACGGGAAATTGATCCTGGTTTATCTTCTCCAGGGCATCTTCACCATTCAAAGCAGTTCCCACCTCATAGCCGGCATTAGATAAAGCCTTATTCAGTGTTAGCCTGATATTTTTCTCATCATCAACAACCAGAACCTTTTTATTCATCTGTATCTCTCCTTTCAAGATTTTTTTCAATAGTAGTCAGAAGTTCTTCCTGATTGATCGGTTTAACAAGATAATCATTAGCACCCAGTAATTTAGCCCGTTCTAAATCCTTATCTTCCGATTTAGCTGAGATAAATATAACTGGAATTTCAGCAGTCTCAGGATCATCCTTCAAGGCTTCTAAAACAAGAAATCCATTCATCTTTGGCATTACAATATCCAGCAAAATCAGATCTGGATCTTCCTCCTGAGCTAATTTAAGTGCAATTAGCCCATCCCTGGCAACCATTACTTCATACCCAGCTTTCTCCAGACTCATCTTTAAAACTAATATTATATTTTTAGCATCATCTGCAAGTAATATTTTCAAAATTCACCCTCCCTGGAGCTACGGTAAAAAATTACCATACTATAAACCTTTTTTAAAGTTTAGTTATGAATAATTTCTATTCAGACAAATGGCGGTATCTTGGAAGGGCAAAAATAAACTTAGACCCTTTACCCTCTTCACTTTCAACCCATATTCTCCCACTATGAGCTTCAATTATTTCTTTTGCTATTGCCAGCCCCAGTCCAGTCCCACTATTTTCATCTTCATTATTACTGGCTCTGACAAATTTATCAAATACCTTATCTTGATACTCTTCCGGAATCCCGACTCCTGTATCTTCTACATAGACATAAACATGCCTGCCCTGTAGATAAGATCCAATTTTAATAGTTCCCTCTTCCGGTGTGTAACGCAGAGCATTACCGATCAAGTTTGATATTACCCAGCTTACTTTATTGGAATCCGCCCAGGCATAAATATTTTCTTCCATTGAATCTGTTGTTAGATTGATTTTTTTCTCCTCAGCCTGTTGGGAAAATGGTTTTATTGTAGTTTCGATGATTCTCTCCACATCTGCCTTATCAAATTCCATTTTAATTTTACCTGATTCTATCTTGGAAAGATCTAATAGATCATCAACTAATTCATTAAGCCTTTCACAATCTTCATAGGCCGCTTCCAGAAGCTGACGCTGGTCTTCATTAATAGTACCAATATCTTCTTCCAGTAACATGCTTAGACCCATATTCATCGATGTTAAAGGAGTTCTGAACTCATGGGAAACAGTTGAGACAAATTCAGATTTCATTTCATCTACTCTCTTTAATTCAGTAACATCTTCCAGCAGGGTAACAGTAAATCGTACATCTCCATCCTTTTTAACTTTATTGCTTGCTATATTATAATGC
>JADQBU010000409.1 GCA_016278435.1 Halanaerobiales bacterium | reverse complement strand
GCTTTAATAATAGTACTATTATTGATCACCATGATTCCGGCTATAACCCTTTGGTTACCTAATCTATTAATGTAATGTAGAGGGGAAGTGAGTCTTATGTCTTCTTTTTTAAAAAATGTTGAGGAGAAATTGTTCGGGTTGTTAAAAGGATTGATTTCACTATCGGTAGTTATTTTACTCCTGTTTGTTACAGCTCAAATAGTTGCTCGATACTTTAATATATCTATATTAAAGCCTCCTGATGAAATTACAACATTGACTTTTGCCTGGTTTGTATTTTTAGGGTCTGCTTTACTGGTACGTGATAATGACCACCTTAAAATTGAATTACTTGAAGGTTATTTTGCAGAAAGACCCCGGTTGAAGAGTTTTTATAAAATCATTGTGGTAATTTTGATGATATTATTTATTATTGTTATGATAAAATCAAGTTTAACAATCTATGAAAGGGCAGGTTCAAGAACCAGTCCGATGTTACAGCTGCCCAAAAGAATCTGGTATTCATCTATTGTTGTATCAGGATTTTTAATGTTATTTTACTCAACTCTAAATCTTATTTTAGAGATTTATCATCTTTGTAAGAAGTAGTTTGAAAGATTTTGCGGAGACTTCTTACTATTGGTCTCCTGATATCTAATACACAAATAATCAAATTAAAGAAAGGGTGGATTTTAAAATGAAATTAGTTAAAGCATGGGAAGAAGAAGGTGTAGAAATTCCTGCTCCTTATCGGAGAAGAATAAAAGTATTATTTGCTCCTGATAAGGAAGGGGTAGAAGAGATAACTTTCAGTCACGCTATCCTACCACCAGAGGGAAGGACAGATTATCATGACCATGACCGTCCTGAACTGATTTATGTAGTTTCCGGTGAAGGTATCTGTGTTTCTGAAGGTGAAGAAGTTCCGATTAAAGAAGATGTTGCTATGTGGGTTCCTGCCGGTGAAAAACATCAGATCATTAATACCGGTTATGAGCAGATAAAACTGGCTACAGTTTTTATCCCACCTTATTTAGCTAAAGATAATTATGATAGATGCCGGGAAGCAGCCCTGAAGGCAAAAGAAGAAAATAAATAACATAATTGTGAAAATAAAGGGCCTGTTTTAAACAGGCCCTCCATTTATTCTGAGTTTAACTATTTTATTTTTGTTCTGCATTCTATAAAAGGCGCAAGGGAGGTAATCATTTGAGTATTAAATTAGGAATTGGTTCCTGGTCTTATCCCTGGGCTATAGGAGTCGCAGGGTATCCAAATCCACAAAAAGTAATATCCGTCTTTGATCTTCTTAATAAAGCTATATCACTGAAAGTTGATGTTATTCAATATTGTGACAATCTACCTCTCCATCATCTTACAGAACCAGAGCTGAATGAACTTAAAGAAAGAGCCGTAAAAGCTGGAATTAGTCTGGAAGTAGGTACCAGGGGTATTGAAACAGAAAATATAATCAAGTATATTAACATAGCGCAGCAGTTAGATGCTAATTTAATTAGAACAGTAATTACCGGGACTGATTATCATTCCAATTTAGGTAAAGCTGTTAAATTGATAAAAAAAATAATACCAAAACTGGAAGAAACGGGAGTAAATTTAGCGATAGAAAATCATGAGAAACATACAGCCGAGGAACTTGCTTATATTATAAGAGAAGTAGATAGTGATTATGTAGGAATCTGTCTTGATACTGTTAATTCATTCGGGGCTATGGAGACCCCGGGACAGATTATTGCAGAGCTGTCACCTTATGTTATCAATCTACATTTTAAGGACTTTGTTATTGAGAGAGTCGATCATCAAATGGGGTTGTTGATCAGAGGCTGTCAGCCAGGCAAGGGGCAGCTTGATATTAATTGGTTACTGGGAAGTATAATTAAAAAAAATAAGAACTTATCTATTATTCTGGAACAGTGGCCGCCTTTCAATAAGACAATTGAGGAAACAGTTGCAAGAGAAGAAAAATGGGTTTATGAAGGTATCAAATTTTTAAAGAACAGGTTATTTTGAAGAAAATAATTAGAAGGTGTTATCTATAGACTAGTTATGTTTTTTAAATAAATGATATAATACTTTCAGATTTAGAATAGGAGGTAAAAAATTAAAAATGAATTATTTACTGGGGCTTGATATCGGAACAAGTGGTGTTAAAGCGATTTTAATATCAGTAGATGGTAAGGTAATTACTACTGCAGACCATTCTTACTCTCTTATTACCCCTGAAGCAGGCTGGGCTGAGCAGAATCCAGAGGACTGGTGGGAAGCAACTGTAAAAGTAATTAATAATGTTATAAAGGAAAGTAATATTAACACTAAAAATTTAAAGGGTATCAGCCTTTCTGGACAGATGCACAGTTCTGTTTTCCTGGATGAAAAGATGGAGGTTATTCGTCCTGCTATCCTATGGAGTGATACCAGAACCAGTAAACAGTGTCAGGAAATTTATGATAAAGTCGGTGGGCTAAAGAGCTTGATGAAATATGTATCTAATCCAGCTCTGGAAGGATTTACTGCTCCCAAGATATTATGGCTGAGGGAAAACGAACCTCAAAATTATCAACAGGTATATAAAGTTATGTTACCTAAGGATTATATTCGTTATAAATTAACATGTGAAATATATGCAGAAGTGACTGATGCAGCAGGAACTCTTTTATTTGATGTCAAGAAAAATAATTGGTCAGAAAAAATGTTGGAAAATCTTGATATAGATAGAGAATTTTTACTACCCGTTTTAAAATCAATAGATATTGCAGGTAAAATCACTGCTAATGTCGCCAGGAAAACAGGTCTTGAAATCGGAACTCCAGTAGTAGCAGGTGGTGCAGATAATGCTTGTGGTGCTGTAGGAAGTGGGATCATAAAAGAGGGAAGAGTGATGGTTAGTATTGGGTCTTCTGGTGTTGTTCTGGCTCAATCTGATAATCCGGCAGCAGATAATAAAGGAAGAATTCATCTTTTTAACCATGCAAAACCCGGAAGCTGGTATATGATGGGGGTTATGTTATCTGCCGGGATGTCTTTTTCCTGGTTAAAAGAAAAATTATATTGTAATATCTATGATTACAAAAGCCTGAATAAAAAAGCTGAAAAGGTAAATCCAGGAAGTGGAGGACTGATCTTTTTACCATATTTATATGGGGAAAGGACACCACATGCTGATTCTAACGCAAGAGGAGTGTTTTTTGGGATATCGGGTAAACATGAACAGGGCCATTTTATCAGGAGTGTTATGGAGGGAGTCAGTTTCGGCCTGCGCGATTCCCTGGAATTAATAAAAGAAAAGGGAATTAAAATTGATGAAGTTCGTGTTATAGGTGGTGGAGCAAAGAGTGAAGTCTGGCAGCAGATGCTGGCTGATATACTGAGGGAAGAAATTAGTTTAATAAATATTGAGGAAGGACCTGCATTTGGTGCTGCGCTAATAGCAGGAGTAGGTGTTGGAGAGTATAATAATTTTGCTGAGACCGAGGAAATTATTAAAGTCAAAAGGCGGATTAGTCCTGATAAAAAAATCAGTAAAAGCTATAATAAATTTTATGAAATATTTAAGGGTCTTTACCACAGTCTTAAGGATGATTTTAAAAAGTTGAGCAGAGTGTAAATCCAGGTGCTGGGGTTTCAAGTTTTCCTGACCGTGCCATTTTTATGTTCTACATACTATTTTAAACCTGGTTAATGCCTGTCATTTAGGTGATTGTAGGCATTTTAGTTTTTTGAATATGGAAAAAAATACACAAATTCTGAGCATTGGATTGTTCAAAGTATTAATGATAATCCAGTGCTCTGTTTTTTTAACTACAAAAAGAGGTTCGATGATGTTATAACAAATATAGTAAATGAAGGATATTTAAGTGGTAAAGAAGTTATAAGAATAAAAAAAGCAGGAAAAGACAAATTTTAATAGAAATGTATATATTAAGTTAAAAATTTAAAAAACAAAATGAGGACATTTGTCCGGTTGCAAACAGTACAAATAGTCCACATTAACAATTATTACATTTGTCCTCCCCATATATTTGATACAAATAATATAGAAATGAGTAGGGGAGGACAAATGTCCTAATACAAAATATTAAAAAAATTAAGAAAAAAATTTAATATTTTTTCTCTAAAATTACAGGAGGTTTTATAATTGGATTATCCCAGTGTAAACCATATAGAAATATCCAGTGAGTTCATTGTCAAGTGGCAAAAAATTGTTAACATAGCAGCTGATTTACTTAACGTACCAGCAGCGTTAATAATGAAAGTTGACCCTCCCTATATAGAAGTGTTCAGCTCCAGTAATTCACAGGGAAATCCTTATCATGTTGGTGATAGAGAACATTTAGCAGGTCTCTATTGTGAAACAGTTATTAAAAATGATGATAAATTATTAATTCCCAATGCTTTAAATGATGATAAATGGAAGGATAATCCTGATATTGATATAGGAATGATATCTTATCTAGGTTTTCCTCTGAAATGGCCTGATGGTACTTTCTTTGGTACCATCTGTGTACTTGATTCTAAGGAAAATAGGTTTAGTAAAAATCAGGAAAGGTTAATAAGGCAGTTTAAAGAGTTAATTGAGAGTCATTTAGATACAATATATAAAAGCAAGAAACTGGCTAAGCAGTTAGAATATGAAAAGAATTTAGAAAAGGACCTAAAAACTATTAATAGTAGATTTAGTACAATTTTTGATAATATAGAACAGGGTATATGTCTGCATGAAATGATATATGAAGATAACAAGGCAGTAGATTATAGGATAATTGAGGCAAATCCTGCTTATGAAATGATAACAGGAATACCACTGGATAAATCAAAAGGGATCCTTGCTAAAGAACTCTATGCAACAGAGAAAGCTCCCTATATCGATATTTATGAAGAGGTAGCACGCACAGGTAAGACTGTAACTTTTGAAGATTATTATGAGCCTATGGATAAGTACTTTCACATCACGGTTTCCTGTCCTGGTAAAGGTAGGTTTATTACACTTTTTTATGATATTACAGAGCGAAAGAGAATGGAAGAACGGATCAGAGAAAATGAGAAGAAACTCTCGATTACTCTGCATTCTATTGGAGATGGAGTTATAACAACCGATATTGAAGGTCGGATTGTTATGTTGAATCCTACGACTGAAGAGTTAACAGGCTGGTCATCAGAAAAAGCAAAAGGCAAAAAATTACTTGAGGTCTTTAATATCATCAATGCCAGGACGGGAGAAACCGCAGAAGACCCGGTACAGCGTGTACTGGAATCAGGTCAATTAGTAGGTCTTGCTAATGATACAACATTAATTAGTAAAGATGGTAGTAAATATCAGATTGCTGACAGTGCATCTCCAATTAAAGATAATGAAGGAAATATTTTAGGTGTAGTACTTGTATTTAGAGATATTACAGAAAAATATAATTTAATGGAGGAAATACGAGAAACAAAAAAAACACTATCTGTTTTATTGGCCAATCTTCCGGGTATGGCCTACAAATGTAGAAATGATAAGGATTGGACTATGGAATTTGTTAGTAAAGGTTGTAAAGAATTGACCGGGTATGATCCCCAGGAATTATTATATAATAAAGAAGTTTCATATGGTAATTTGATTACTCCTGATTGTAAACAATATGTCTGGGAAAAAGTACAGAATTCATTAAAAGATAACGATTCTTTTGAAGTTGAGTATAAAATTGGCACAAAAAGTAAAGAAGAAAAATGGGTATGGGAACAGGGACAGGGAGTTTTTGATGAATCCGGGAAGCTAGAAAATATACATGGTTTTATAACGGAAATAACTGAACGCAAAAAACGCGAAGAAAGAATACAATACATTAGTTTACATGATAGTTTGACTGGACTATATAACAGAACCTTTTTAGAAGAGGAAATTGAACGTTTAAATGTTGCAAGACAATTACCTATGAGCCTTGTTATGGCGGATTTGAATGGACTTAAGTTAATTAATGATACTTATGGTCACAGTAAAGGTGATGAAGTTTTAATTAAGACTGGGAAAATATTAAAAGAACTATTTCGTAAAGAAGATATTATTGCTCGTTATGGTGGTGACGAATTTGTTATTTTACTTCCAGAAACTAATGAAGAAGAGGTACAGAAAATGCTAAAGAGAATAAAGAAGCATTCCACTGAAATATTGGTTGGTAAAAAAGAAGAAGACAAAATTCCTATTTCAATATCACTGGGTTATGCAGTTAAATGTAATGCCTCAGAGGATGTATATAAAAAATTAAAAATAGCCGAAGATAGAATGTATAAGGATAAACTACTTGAAAGTAAAAGTACTAAAAGTCATATTGTAAAATCATTACTTAAAACACTGCAGGAAAAAAGTCAAGAAACAGAAGAACATGGCAGAAGGATGAGTAAGCTTGCCCTGGCCCTTGGTGAGAAAATAGGTCTTTCTCATGCTGAACAGGATAGACTATCTCTGTTAGCATCTCTTCATGATATTGGGAAGACGATTATTTTTGAAAAGGTATTGAAAAAGCCGGATAAATTAACAAACGAAGAATGGGAGGAAATAATTAAACATCCAGGTACAGGATACCGTATTTGTTCTGAGACTGAAGAGTTTTCTCATATAGCACTTGATATATTATCTCATCATGAACGCTGGGATGGTAATGGTTATCCCCAGGGTCTAAATGGAGAGGAGATTCCCCTTCTTGCTCGAATAATCAGTATAGTTGATGCTTATGATGTTATGACTAATGGCAGACCGTATAAAAAAGCAATGACAAAAAATGAAGCTCTGGAAGAATTAGCTAGATGTTCTGGTAGTCAGTTTGATCCTGGACTGTTAGAATTATTTAAAGAGGCAGTAAGAAAGACAAAATAAAAAAGCATTTTATATTAACAAAGTTCAGAATCTTGCTAACATGAAATAAAAGAGGAGGAGTGCTATGATAAAGTTTATCAAAACTTCTGGGAGTACTATCTTCGTAAATTGAAATCTAAAGCTCATAATAACTATTAATTGAATAGTTATTTATGAGGATTAGATAGATAATTTTAAACCCCTTCGCAAGGAGGGGTTTTTATATGATTTGGTGCCAATAATAAAACCGGGGAAACTTTATTTGCTATAAGAATTTGTTATATCTGATTAAATATATTATAATAAATTAAGAAGCAATTTATTATTTTGGCTGGTCATTAATTTATAACATATCAGGATGAAAATTATAATTATTAAGTTGATTTAGTAAGTATTCTAATTATAAAATCAAAAGGGCGGGTTTTTATGGATATAAAATGTCTGGAATATTTCCAAAAAATTGCCGAGATTAAAAGTATATCAAAAGTTGCGAATAAGTATCATATTTCTCAACCTGCTTTAAGCCAGCAGATGCAAAAACTTGAAGATTCTCTTGGCAGGAAACTTTTTATCCGTAGTAATAGAGGGGTAAAACTGACTCATGCCGGAGAATTAGTATTAAAGTATGCAGATAATATAATTAGAACTCATGATAAAATGCTCAATGAACTTGAAGAACAGGAAAAAAGTGAGATAAAAATTGAAGCTCATTACAATATAGCTACTTACTGTTTACCGTGTGCTTTACTCAAGATACAAAAACAATTTCCTACTCATAACTATAATCTAATATCCGGATTTTCAGATGAAATTGAAGAAGATGTATTAAATGATATCTGTGAGGTGGGTTTTATTACCAGTAATCCGCAGGAAAAGGATCTGGTAAGCCATAATGTGATTACAGAAAAAGTTGTGTTAATTTCCTCGGAGAATTATCATATTCCTGATAAAATAAAAATAGAAGAAGTTTTAAAGCATCCATTGATTATCCTGAAAGGGAAATGTATAATTAAAGATAATCTGAATATGGCTTTAAATGATTTGGGATATAGTATTGATGATCTGAATATAATAGCTGCACTGGAATCAACAGAGGCCATAAAAACACTTGTAAAGAAGGGACACGGCCTGGGGTTTGTCCCCTACAATGCAGTGAAAGAAGAATTTTCTTATAATAGAATTCAGATATCCAGAATTGAAGATTATAGTCTTGATTATAATGTGTTTATGATAAATAAAAAGTTTGATAAATTGAGTAGTGAAACCCGTGTATTTATTGAAGGCTTTAAAAAGCTGGGAAGTTATGCATGCTGTTAAAAAGACTGGGGCAGTATAATGAGAATACCATTTAATAAGCCTTATTTAACAGGGAAAGAAATAGAATATATAGAAGATAGCCTCCGGCGAGGGGACATCGGTGGTGACGGTTATTATACTGAAAAAGTTACTTCTCTACTGGAAAGTAGGTTTTCATTAGATAAAGTTCTCATGACCACCTCCTGTACTCATGCTCTGGAGATGGCTGCAGATTTAATAGAACTCAAAGAAGGTGATGAAGTTATATTACCTTCTTTTACTTTTCCCTCCACAGCCAATTCCGTAATTAACCGGGGAGCAAAACCGGTTTTTGCTGAAATTAAAAAAACTACCTTTAATATTGATCCCTCTGATATTGAAAAAAAGATAACAGATAAAACCAGAGCAGTTATCCCGGTACATTATGCCGGAGTGGGTTGTGAAATGGAACAGATTCATTATCTGGCTGAAAAGTATAATCTGTATATAATTGAGGATGCAGCACAGGGGGTTAATGCTATTTATAAAGATAGTTATCTTGGAGGGATTGGTGATTTTGCTTGTTACAGCTTCCACTGCAGCAAAAATTATGTAAGCGGTGAAGGGGGAGCCCTGGTAATAAATAATTGTAGTAATGAAATAAAAGATAGAGCTGAAATTATCAGGGATAAGGGTACAAACAGACCGCATTTTTTAAGGGGTGAAGTGGATAAGTATACCTGGGTTGATAAAGGTTCAAGTTATTTACCTTCTGATCTGTTAATGGCTGTGTTATATGCTCAGCTGGAAGAAATGGACAAGATAAAACATATGCGCGAGAAAATCTTCAGGAGATATTATGATAGTTTAAAACAATTTTTGCCTGGTTCCTTTCTTGATAGTATTTCATATATCCCTGAAGATAGGGATTCCAATTATCATATTTTTTATTTAAAATTTAATAATAGAGAAATAAGGGATTTTGTTATGAATAGGCTGCAGAATAAAGGAATAACTGTGTCTTTTCATTATATCCCACTACACAGTTCACCGATGGGACAAAAATTAGGATACAGGGCTGAGGATTTAGAAGTAACACTGGAAGTAGCGGCAACTATTTTGCGATTACCATTATATCCTGATCTTAGTGATGAGCAATTAACATATATAATAGAAAATATTGTAGATGTTTTTAAGGAGTTGTGATAATGGAAGATAGTATTTCTGTAGTTATACCGGTTTATAACGCAGAAAATTCTCTTGCTGAATTATATAGTGGACTGGTTAATGCTCTGCAGAAGATAACAGATGATTTTGAGATTATCATGGTCGATGATTATAGCAGAGATGAGAGTTATAATCAGATTCTTCAACTACAAAAAAAAGATAATAGAGTAAAGGCGCTTAAACTTGCTAA
>JADQBU010000286.1 GCA_016278435.1 Halanaerobiales bacterium | reverse complement strand
TGCGCTAAATATTTAATAATTATATAATTAATTAATAAAATTTTATAACCAGAGGGGGGTAATTAAACTGACCATAACAAAAAAGATAGCCCTGATTGCATATGCAGATAAGATACTTATGTCTTTTACTGAACAGCTCAGAAACTTCTTTGATGAAAGGATCGAGATTAAGCCGATTTTATTTGCTAAAGGTGATATAGAAGTTAGTGATTGTGATCTGGTTATATGTTCCAGTAAAGTAATCTATGATAAAGTTAAAAAATTAATTGACTGTGATATCCGGATTATAAGTATTAGAAGAGCGATTAATTTTGAGAATATTGCTGAGGTGATAAATTTAAAAAAGGGTCAGGATGTTCTGGTAGTAAGTAATTATTATTATACAGCGATGGAAACTATTAATTTATTACAGGAACTGGGGATTGATCATATTAATTATTATCCCTATTATACCGGATGCCAGGTTTCTAAACCTATTGGTATTGCAATTACTCCCGGTGCCCCTCACCTTGTGCCCGAAAATGTCAATAAAGTAATTAACCTGGGCATAAAGTTGATAGATGTCTCAACAATTGTTGAGATATTGCTGGTCCTAAAACTCCCCCTGGAAAATTCAAACTTTCTAACTGCCCGTTATGTTCAAAAAATGATTTACTTAAATAAATACAGCAGCCAGTTAAATATTGTGCTGGAAGGGATGCTCTCAACTTCCCATGATGGGATTTTAGCAATAGATGATAAAAATACGATTCTCTTTTTTAATAAAAAGGCCAGTGAACTTTTAAATATTCCTGTTGTGGAAGCACTTAATAAAGATGTGCGGAGTGTTTTAAATAAGGATGATAATTTAGTTGAGATAATAATCGATGACCAGAATTTTACCAACAGGATGGTCTTCTATAATGATAGAAATATATTATTAAATAAAGAGAAAATCGAGCAGGTTCATATTTTCCAGGGAACAATTGTTAGTTTTAAAGATGTAACAGAAATTCAAAAACAGGAGTATGAGATCAGGAGAAAATTGAGGAATAAAGGATTTGTTACCAAATACGGCTTTAATGATATTGTAGGAAGTAGTGAAAGACTAAACCGGATCGTTGATATAGCCAGGAAGATTGCCGTAAATGATTTAACAGTATTAATTAGAGGAGAAAGTGGGACAGGTAAGGAACTTTTTGCCCAGGCTATTCACAGTGAATCTGACAGGAAGGACAACCCCTTTATTGCTACCAATTTTGCCTCTTTATCAGAAAACCTGATTGAAAGTGAATTGTTTGGCTATGATGATGGAGCCTTTACTGGAGCCAGAAAGGGAGGTAAACTGGGGCTATTTGAGCAGGCACATACTGGAACGATTTTTATTGATGAAATAGGTGATGCTTCCATGGCAATCCAGGCTAGATTACTGCGGGTGTTACAGGAAAAAGAGGTAATGCGGGTGGGTGGTAATAGTATTATTCCTGTCGATGTCAGAGTTATAGTTGCCACCAATAAGGATCTGGACAGGCTTGTCAGGGAGGGTAAATTTCGCAAGGATTTGTATTATAGATTAAAGGTTCTGTATTTTACTGTTCCTCCCTTACGGGAAAGAGCCGGGGATATATATCAGTTAATTGATTATTTTTTGCACAAGAAAAACAGTGATAAGATTATTGATGATAGTGTTTATGAACTATTATTAAAACATGACTGGCCTGGAAATGTCAGGGAACTGGAAAATCTGGTAAATTATATTATCAATGTAGTTGATTCACAGCCGGTAAAGGTTAATAATCTTCCGCGCGAATTTAGAAATTTATACTGGTCAATTGGGGAAGAAAGGGGTATTGTTGAGATACATGATTCTGCAGTTCTGGAAGAATATTTATATATTTTAAAAAAACTTGCTGAGGTTAAGGAACTAAATATAAATATGGGAAGAAATAGTATTACCGAAGAACTCAAAAAAAAGGGTCTGAAAATGACAGTAAATATAGTCAGAAACCGGCTGAAAAAAATGGAGGAAATGGGTCTGGTGGAGATCGGTAAAACCAGGCAGGGAACAGTTATAACCGGGCTAGGAGAGAGGTTTCTGGAGGAATACGGCTGGTAGAAATTCTACCTGAAAGTGTAGTTGGTTTTATGTCCCATATCTGATATAATGAATTTAGAGAAGATTTCTTACTTTTTTATAATTTCCAATTTAGGAGGGGTGCAATTGGATGATAGAATAGGTGAACTTCTGGATGGGTTTTACAAATTTAAAAAATCGATGGAAAAGAAGATGGACGGTCTGGGAGGCAAGATAGATAATCTTGAAAACAGGATGGATCGATTGGAGACTAGGATGGATCGATTGGAAACTAGGATGGATGGTTTAGAAACCAGATTTGGTGACCTGGAGACCAGGGTAGATAGTATGGAAAACAGGATAAATAAGCGCTTTGATAAGGTGGAAAGCCAGCTGGATGACTTAATCAAACGGGTTGGTACTGTCAGGAGACTTGCAGGGGAAAACATGCGTGATATCGAGTATTTAAAGGACAAAGTAGAAGCATCTTAGGACGGCAAAAATACATAAATAACCTTAATTGAATTTTATAAAGAGATATTTTCATATAGTAATGCTATTTTCCTCATCCTTCATCAGGATGAGTTTTATTTTTTTATATGAATTAATTGCCTGTTTCCGGGGAAAATATTCACTGAATTGTCAATCTTTTTCCCTGTCATTAAAGCCTTAGTTTTAGTTTGACTAAAGGTGAATAAAGTTATATAATTGATAACTAGAATATTACAGATTAATTACAAAAATATTACGAAAATATTACAATGGAGTGGTTATCTTGAAGGAAGAATTAATTAACTCCCTGGTACAGATAGAAAAAGATGCCCGTCAGATTGAAGATGAGGGCAAAAGAGAGATAGCTGAACTGCAGAAGGAATACCAGGATAGAATGAACAGGGAGGAAGAAGAGTTTGTTACACGTGCCCGGCAGGAGGGTGAGAAACTGGTTGAGTGTGCTGAAAATGAAGCGAAAAATTATGCCCGTCAGAGAAGAAAGAATACCCAGGATGAAATTGAACAGATTAGATCTGGATTTGATGGGATTAAAGAGGAACTGACGAACTATTTCTTTGATCAAATAACGGGAACCGGAGATGATTAGATGTTAGGGATAGTACAGTATTCGGGAATCAATGCCCGGGTTAAGGCCTTGCTGGGAAAAACTCTGGAAGAAGAAGACTATCGAAATCTACTTGCTTTAGATTCTGTGCAGGATATATTCGATTATCTTTATGAAAATACATATTATCACCAGAGCCTGGCTGATCTGGCCGGAAAGGAAATGCACAGGCGGGAACTGGAACGGACTCTGAAGAAAAAATTTATAGATGATTATGAAATTATTTTTCACTATCTCAGTGGTCCGGCCGGGAAATTTCTCAGGGGTCTTTTCGATAAATTTAAAATAGATGACCTCAAGATGTTACTGAGAACGATTCTTATAGAACATGATCTGGATTACTTAAAGGAAAATCTGTTATACCTCGGGGTCCACAATGGAATTAATATTGATGAATTAACTGCTATCAGGGATTATTCTGACTTACTATCAGCTTTTAAAAATACTATTTTTCATGATACACTGGAGCGTTTTGAAGATAGATATCAGGATAATAAGAACTTATTTCCGGTCGAGATGACCCTTGATTTTCAGTATTTTTTACGGCTTAAAAAACTTGCCGATAAGTTAAATAAAAAAGATTTCCAGATTGTCAAGGATCTACTTGGGACCCAGGTTGATTTATTAAATATTAACTGGGTTTACAGAATCAAGAGATTCTACGACCTGTCATCAGAAGAGATACTTAATTATACACTCCCTTTTCATTACCGCTTAAAAGAAGAAGATCTAAGGAGCCTGGCCCGGGTTGATGATGCTGATGAAATATTTGACCTGCTCTCTGGTACTACTTATGACAAAGTTTTTACTGCTCTGAAAAGAGACAGGAGTATTGTATTCGAAAAATATTTCTTATCATATCTATTAAAGAAGGCCCGGAGGTGGGTTGTTAAAGGGAACTTTAATATCGGAACTATTATGGGTTTTCTCTTTATCAAGGAATATGAAATCCGCGATATTATAACGATTGTAGAGGGTGTACGTTATTCCCTCAGTGCTGATGAAATTCATGATTATATAATAAGATACTGGATTTAGGTGATAATATGACAGTAGCCAGAATGAAAAAATTTCAGATTGTCGGCCACAAAAAGGGACTGGATCAGATTTCGGGCCGGATTATTGATAGTGAGAGTATCCAGTTAATAGATTACAGTGAGTTTGTTAAATCAGGCCAATTGCCTGATGAAATTGAATCACTGCAGAGGGAGAATCCCTTTTCTGATCTATTAAAGAAACTGGAGGATATATTCTGTGATTTAGATATAGACTGCAAACTGGAAAAGATTCCGGAAATAAAGGATGTTAAAGAACTTAATCTGCAGGATATCGAGGATGAGACCGGGGAGATAAAAGCAAAGGTAGAGAGAATTGTTGATTTCCGGGAAAGGGTCAAAGAAGAAGAGGAGCGAATAAAAAATCTCATCCACCATATAAAATTAATGAAGAATATGGACATTGATCTGGATGAACTAAAGAAATTCGATCATATCTCTCTTATATTTGGGAGGGTTGAAAACGATAGTTATGAAAGATTAATAAAAAATGTAACTGACTGGCCGGTAGTAATTCTTGAAGTACACCAGGAAGAGAAAAATGTCTGGTTTTTTTCCTTTACTAAAAAGGAAAATGAAGAGATGGCCTTTAAATTATTAAATTCGGTTTACTTTGAGAAACTGGAGCTGCCGGGACGGGTCAGGGGCCAACCGGCCGAGATACTTCAACGGGCCTATCACCGTCTGGAAAGAATTGAAATTGGTTATGATGAAATTGATCTCTATCTACGCAAATACCGCCACCTTTATGGGGAAAAATTGATACGGTATTACCAGAAGATCAAATTTTTACACAGAATGAGGGAATTGAATAACCGCTTTTATGGGGAATCTCTTCATCTTTTTGTTCTTAATGGCTGGATTCCTCTTTATAAAGAGGAAGAGTTTGTTAAAAAAATTGAGAATGAATTTGAAGATGTGATCTATACTTCCCGGGAAGTCGAATTCAAAGAGGAAGAAAAACCACCTATTGTCTTGCAAAATAAACGATTTATAAGTCCTTTTGAGAACCTGGTTAAATTATATGGTCTGCCCGGTTATGGTGAGATTGATCCTTCTCCACTACTGGCTTTTTCTTATCTTTTAATGTTCGGCATGATGTTTGGAGATGTCGGTCAGGGCCTGGTCTTTAGCCTGGTCGGATACCTGATCAGCCGGAGATATATTAAATTATTAAACCGGGAAGCCGGTCTACTGTTAGGTTCTCTTGGCCTGTCCTCAGCCTTTTTTGGTCTGCTTTACGGTAGTGTTTTTGGTATGGAGGATATCCTGCCTGCCCTGTGGATGAGGCCCATGGATAATATAACAAGATTGCTGGGTTTAACGATCGGGGTAGGGATTGTACTGATGCTGATTGCCATGATCTTAAATATTATAAATTCGTTCAGGCTGGGGGATTTAGAGTCAGGTTTATTCTCCCGCAATGGTTTAAGTGGGCTTATATTTTATATCATTATGCTGGTATCGGTTTATTACCTTTTAGTGAAGGGTAGTTTATTGTTTAATGTCTGGGTAACGGGGGTTCTACTTTTAATCCCACTGGTAGTTATCTACCTGAAGACCCCCCTGACTAACCTTCTCAAAAATAAACAACAGATCTGGCCCGAAGATACAGGCAATTATCTTCTGGAAGAGGCATTTGAAATACTGGATACCTTGATTAGTTTTTTAAGTAATACAGTATCATTTGTCAGGATTGGAGCCTTTGCTTTAAACCATATTGGACTCTTTATGGCTGTTTTTATACTGGCCCGGATGATGCGCGGCCAGGCAGGTGGACTGCTCTGGAGCAGTTTGATAATAATTGGTGGTAACATTATCATCATGGCCCTGGAAGGGCTGGTTGTTGGTATTCAGGTATTACGGCTGGAGTATTTCGAGATATTTGGTAAGTTTTTCCGGGGTAAAGGTGAAGAGTTTAAACCTGTTAAGATAGATTAATTTAAAATAATGGACAATAAATTCACAGGAGGGATTTTAACATGTTGCTTGCAGGAATAATTTTAACTGTATCACTGCTGACAATAATTTTACTGGGATTCTGGTTCAGCCGTTATCAGAAAAGATATGGAGCAAAAAAGATTTTACTGGCTTTAAATCTGATTTTACTGGCAGGTCTTTTTTTCTGGGGAGGCAATCTACTGATACCTCACTATGCTGATGCAGCAGACCAGGTTAATAATGCCAGTGCTACCGGTCTGGGCTACCTGGCAGCTGCTCTAGCAGTAGGCCTGGCTACGATTGGAGCAGGAATCGGGGTTGGTATAGCCGGCTCAGCTGCTATCGGTTCCATCAGCGAAAAACCGGAGATACTGGGAAGAACCCTGATTTTTGTAGGCCTGGCAGAAGGGGTTGCTATTTACGGTTTGATAATTTCTATTATGATCCTGGGAAGGCTCTAAAATGAAAATATATGCTATCTGTGATAATATTGATACAAATATCGGACTCCGGCTGGCCGGTGTTGAGGGTGTAGTTGTCCACGAAAAAGAGGAAGTGCTTGCAGCCATCGACAAGGTAGTCCAGGATAAGGAAGTTGGGATTCTGGTAGTTACCAGAAAACTGGCAGAATTAATCCCGGATGTTATCGATGAGATGAAACTGTCAGGGTCACTTCCTCTGGTTGTGGAAATACCTGACCGCCATTTAGAAAAAGATGAAGATATCGATTATATAACCAGGTATGTAAGGGAATCAATCGGGATCAAGGTTTGAGGTGGAAAGATGAATATAAAAGAGAAGATTACCGTAATTAGAAATGAGATTATTGAAGAAGCTAAAGATAAGAAAGAAAAAATGGTAGAGGAGAAGAAAGACGATTTAAATAAAACCTATGAAGTTTTCCGGGAAGAGCTGGAAAGAAAAAGAGAGAGTATACTGGATTCATACCGGCAGGAAGCAGATATGCGAAGAGAGCAGATTATCTCCAGGGTAGCTCTGGAAAGCAAACAGGAGCTGCGGGAGGTTAAACAGGACTGTCTTGATCAATTATATTATTCTATCAGGGATAGATTAATCGAGTTCCAGGATGCAGATGAATATCCTGATTTTCTCAAAAGATTGATAAGTGAAGCCCTGGAAGTTCTAAATGCTGGTAATGTGATTTATCTGACTTTTAATGATAAGGACCGGGAGATATACCGGTCCGGGGTGGCAGAACAGCTCGAATCTGAATTTCCAGAGAAGGAGTTAAAGGTCAGAGAAGAAAGTGCAGAGATTAATGGTGGAGTTATTGCTGAGAGTGAAGATGGGAGAGAACGGGTTTTTAATAGTTTCGACTCCCTTCTGGAAGAGATAATTAATGATATGGGAAGCAAACTGGAAGAAAAATTTAATGACTTAACCGGGTGATTATATTGACAAATAAAGGTAAGATTTCATATATTAATGGTCCAGTTGTCAGGGGAGAAGATATGGATGGTTTTATCATGGGAGAACTGGTTAGAGTTGGTGAAATTAAACTGGTAGGTGAGATTATCAGTTTAAACAGGAATAATGCGACGATACAGGTTTATGAACCAACAGAAGGTATGAAACCGGGAGAGCCCATTTTTTCAACCGGGCGACCGCTTTCTGTACAGCTTGGACCGGGAATTATCGGCAATATTTTTGATGGTATTCAGCGTCCCTTGCCTGAAATATCTAAAAAAAGTGGTGCTTTTGTTGCCAGAGGAATCAATGTAAGTGCCCTTTCTCTGGATAAAGAATGGGATGTTAAAATTACTGTAAAACAGGGAGATGTTCTGAAACCAGGTCAGCAGATAGCCGAACTGGAGGAAACCAGTCTCATTACCCACAAAGTAATGGTCCCACCGGGTATTTCGGGCAAAGTTGTTGATGCTGTACCTGATGGTAGATATACTATTGATGAAGAGATTATAAAACTGGAGAATAATGACGGGGAAGAGACTTCCCTTAATCTATACCAGGAATGGTCTGTGCGCGAGCCGCGGCCTTATCGGGAACATTTAAGCATAGGTAAACCCCTGGTAACCGGGCAGCGGGTATTTGATACTTTTTTTCCTCTGGGTAAAGGGGGAACAGCAGCAGTTCCCGGCGGTTTTGGAGCAGGTAAAACTATGATTCAGCACCAGTTAGCAAAATGGTCTGATGCTGATATCATTGTTTATGTCGGTTGTGGTGAACGGGGAAATGAAATGACAGAGGTGCTGGAAGAATTTTCGGAACTGGAAGATCCCCAGACAGGCAAATTATTAATGGAGAGGACCGTGTTGATAGCAAATACCTCCAATATGCCGGTATCTGCCCGGGAGGCAAGTATCTATACCGGGATTACAATAGCAGAATATTACCGGGATATGGGTTATAATATTGCTCTGATGGCTGACTCGACTTCGCGCTGGGCTGAAGCTCTGCGGGAAATTTCCGGACGTCTGGAAGAGATGCCGGCAGAAGAAGGATTCCCTGCCTATCTGCCTTCACGTCTGGCCGAGTTTTATGAACGGGCCGGCTATGTTAAGACCCTGGGTGATGACCGGGAGGGGTCAGTTTCTATAATCGGTGCTGTTTCACCTCCTGGTGGTGATTTTTCTGAGCCGGTAACCAGGAATACGAAGCGCTTTGTCCGCTGCTTCTGGGCTCTGGATAAGGACCTGGCCGGTGCCCGCCATTTTCCAGCAGTTAGCTGGTTAGAAAGTTACAGTGAGTATCTACCCGACCTGACAGACTGGATGAATGAGAATGTGAATGAAGAATGGATTGATCTCAGAAATCAGGCTATGTCACTTTTAAAGGAAGAAGATAGATTACAGGAAATTGTTCAGCTTGTTGGTGAAGATGTATTACCGGATAATCAGCGTTTGATTCTGGAAGTGGCCCGGCTAATCAAGGTCGGCTTCCTCCAGCAAAATGCGTTCAGTGATATTGATAGATATGCAACTATCAAGAAACAGTACTGGATGTTGAAGATTATTATCTATCTTTATGAGAGGGCTAAACCACTTATCGATAAAAATGTGCCGATCAGTGAGATCAGGGATGAAGAGTTGTTAAGCAAGATCCGCAAGATGAAGGAAACTATAAGTGATGATGAGTTAGATAAATTCAAGGATATACAGGATGAAATAAATTCCTATTTTCAGGAGTTAGAGAAAAAATATGAAAGTTAATGGGGTTGATCAGCTTTGTTAAAGAAAGAATACAGGGGTCTATCAGAGATTGACGGCCCCTTAATAACAGTAGAAGGAATTGAAAATGTCGGGTTTGACGAAATTGTTGAAATTATCGGGGTAGATGGAAATAAACGCAAGGGAAGGGTACTGGAGATCGATAAAGAAAGGGCTGTAGTCCAGGTTTTGAAGGGACTTCTG
>JADQBU010000412.1 GCA_016278435.1 Halanaerobiales bacterium | reverse complement strand
CAATGATATAATAATAACAAACTATTTTATAACTATGTTTTTTTGCAAAAATACTTTATTACAGTAAAAAAATAAAGCAAGAAAGGAGAGGGGGCGACAAATTTCTACAGTAAAAATTTAAAATGAAAGTTTGACTAAGTAGGTAATGATAAGAGATGAGTAATGAAGTAATAAGCAATGAGAAGTTAGGAATAATTATTGTCAAAATAAAAATATATTGCAAACAGGAGGGAGTTAATTGAGAAGAATATATGTTTTTACAGTGCTACTGGCTTTAGTTTTATTGATTTTTACTGGACAGGTTTTTGCTGCAAATAATTATGCCCTTTACGCCTATAATAGTAAACCGATACTGGACTGGGATCCCAGTGTCATGTTTTCCAATGGTATAGTAGTCTTAAATAATACTTATGAAACACTGTTGAGGTATGATCCTCTGGAAGATAAGTTCATAAATGTACTGGCAACAGATTATCAAAAGAGTAATGACGGATTAACCTGGACATTTACAATCCGGAAGGGTGTCAAGTTCCATGACGGGACAGACTTAAATGCTGAAGCTGTCAAGTTCTCCGTCGACAGAACTATCTCAATGGGACAGGGGGCTTCATTTATCTGGGCCAGTGTTGATAGTATTAAAGTTCTAGACGAGTACACCGTTCAATTTAATTTAAAATACCCGGCTCCACTGGATTTAATTTGCGCCTCTGGATATGCTGCTTTCATTATGTCACCTACAGCGGTAAAATCACACCCCGATGACTGGTTCAATACTGCCAATGAAGCTGGTACCGGTCCCTATATGCTGGAGAGAAGCAATAATGATGAGGAAATTATACTGACCAGGTTCGATGATTACTGGCAGGGCTGGAAAGGCAAGCATTATGAAAAAGTAGTTATCAAACAGATCTCCGAGGTAGCTACCAGAAGGCAGTTAATCGAACAGGGTGCTGCTGATGTTACTCTGGAATTGACCCCGGAAGATGTTGAAGCTCTGAAGAACAACCCGGATGTCAAAATCATCACCAGTCCTTCCTTTGAAAACCTGAGTTTTTTTATGAATACACAGAAGGCACCTTTAAATAATAAGTTAGTTAGACAGGCCCTCTCATATGCCTTCCCCTATCAGGATGTAATTGATATCTGTAGCGGGGGTTATGCTACCCAGTCAACCGGTCCGGTTCCACATGGATTATGGGGCCACAGTGAAGAGCTTCTCCAGTACAGTAAGAATCTGGAGAAAGCCAAACAGTTACTGGATGAAGCTGGTTATTCCGGCGGTATGGACCTGCTTTTGACCTACATGTCTGGTGACGAATCTGAAAGGAAAGCAGCCGAGTTGTTTAAAGCTGAGCTGAGCAAGCTCAATATTAATCTGAGTATCAGGGGAATGCCCTGGGAATCACAGTGGGCTCTGGCCAGAAGTGAGAATGAGGATGAGAGACAGGATATCTTCGTTATGTACTGGTGGCCGGATATCTCTGACCCCGCGGCCTTTCTCTATCCCACCTATCATTCAGAGGATGAGGTGTTCTTTAACCTGGGATACTGGAACAATACTGAATTTGACAACCTGCTGGATAAAGCCAGCGAATTAAGCGGTATCGACAGGGCCAGGGCTGAAGAGACAGTAGTTAAGGCACAGGAGGTATTCCTGGAGGATGCTCCGTCAATACTGGTATATGATAAACAGTATGTAAGAGCAACCTATAAGACATTTAAGGGATTTGAGATTAACCCTTCTTATCCGAATGTGGTATTCTTCTATGATACCTTTCCGGGCGAGTAACAATCAGGGGGCTAAATGCCCCCTTTTTTTTAAACTAATTAAGATAAGGAGGGGATTTAGTTGGGTCGATTTATTTTAAAAAGACTATTACTCGGTATTATAATCATAATCGGTGTAGTAATAATAACATTTGCAATGACAAGAATGATACCTTCTGATCCCGCTGCCCAGTGGGTAGGAGGGAGGGCAACACCTGAGCAGGTAGAAAAGGCCAGGGTTGAACTGGGGTTAGATAAGCCGCTTTATACCCAGTTTTTTATTTATGTCAAGGATCTGGTAAGTGGTAATCTTGGTTATTCCCTGCGGACACACCGTCCCATAATGAGTGAGTTAAAGAGCAGGGTTCCGGCCACTATTGAGTTAATATTTTTCTCCACGGTTATTTCTATTTTAGTCGGTCTGCCTCTGGGGATGCTATCTGCCAAGAGGAAAAATAAGACCGCCGACCATTTAAGCCGGATATTTTCCATCGGTTTTGTATCTGTACCTACTTTCTGGCTGGCGTTGATCCTGCAGCTTGTTTTTTTCCGGATACTGGGTATTCTGCCCATGGGAGGGCAGTTGAGTATGGAAGTAAAATTGTTTGAACAGATACCTCATATAACCGGGATTTTAACCCTGGACAGCCTGATTTCCGGTAATTATACTATTTTTAAAGATGCAATTATCCATCTAATCTTACCCAGTCTGGCTGTTGCGGCCTATCCTATTGGCCTTATTACCAGGATGACCCGGTCTGCTCTTCTTGAGATTTTAAATGAAGATTATATCAAAGCAGCAAAATCTTACGGCCTTTCTGACCGGCTGGTCTACTGGAGTTATGCCCTGAAAAATTCCCTGGGTCCGACGATAACAGTTGTTACACTTTCTCTCGGGTATACCCTGATGAACACCTTTCTGGTAGAGAGTGTTTTCAGCTGGCCTGGTCTGGGTAAGTATGTTGCCGGGTCGGTTACTTCCCTTGATTATCCAGCAATCATGGGTATTACAATCTTTGCGGCTGTAGCCTACATTTTATTAAATATGATAGCTGACATAATTATTGCCCTTGACCCCAGGGTACGGCTTTAGAGGAGGGATAAGATGATCAGAAAACAAATCATACCGGAAGCGATGCAGTCCAGGATTAACAGTTTTAAGGAGTCTGTCTTTCTGTTGAAAAAGAATAAATTGACATATACCGCTGCTATTATAATTATCGCCCTGGTTGTTATTGCCATTCTTGCCCCTATAATTGCCCCATATCCATCACATGTATACAGTAATAATCCGAAAGATCAACTTCTGAGTCCTTCCTGGAAATTTATTAATGGCACAGATGAACTGGGGCGGGATATTTTTAGTCGCATTGTATTCGGAACCAGGATATCATTGCTGGCCTCGGTTATTGCAGTCGGTATCGCCCTGTTAGTTGGCATACCTCTGGGGCTCATTGCTGGATATTACGGAGGATTTCTTGATGAATTGATTATGCGGATAACAGATATGTTTTTAAGTTTTCCTCCACTGCTTCTGGCAATGGCTGTTGCAGCATTTCTTGGGCCCAGCCTGCGGAATGCTATTATTGCTATTATTATTACCTGGTGGCCGTGGTATACCAGACTGATCCGGGGACAGACGGTTTCTATTAAGGAAAAGGAATTTGTTAAGGCAGCCAGGTCGATCGGGACCTCGTCCGGTGTTATTATGTTTAAACATATCCTGCCTAACTCCATTGCCCCGGTGATTGTTCAGGCTTCCATGGATCTGGGAGGAATAATCTTGACCCTGGCTTCTTTGAGCTTTCTGGGGTTAGGAGCCCAGCCGCCGATTCCGGAATGGGGATTGATGGTAAATACAAGCTTGACTTATTTCATGAACGCCTGGTGGTATGGAATATTTCCGGGTCTGGCTATATTTATTACTGTTCTGGCATTTAATTTGATGGGTGACGGGCTGCGGGAAATTCTCGACCCCAGAACCCGGGGACAGTAAGGAGGGGGAGAGTAGTGAGTAGTTATATTTCAATTAATAATCTAAAAGTCAATTATGAAACCTATAAGGGCTTTAAAAATGTTCTGGATATAGAGAGTCTGCAGATAGAAAAAGGAGAGACCCTGGGGATAGTGGGAGAGAGCGAATCGGGTAAATCGGTGCTGGCTCTTACAATACTGCGAATTCTCTCTATTCCTCCGGGAATAATTGAGAACGGAGAGATTTTACTGGAAGGGGAGGACCTTCTGCAAAAAAAAGAGAAGGAGATGAAAAGTATCCGGGGCAAGAAGATTGCCATGATTTTCCAGGACCCCATGTCAACCCTGAATCCAGTTATCAAGGTAGGTAAACAGATTAAAAATGTACTCCATAGAAACCAGGGACTTTCCGGAGATGAACTGGATAAAAAAGCCCTGGAGATGGTTGAGGTTGTTAGATTGCCGGATGCCGCAAGAGTAATGAACAAATATCCGCATGAACTGAGCGGGGGGCAGAGGCAGAGAATAATTATTGCTCTGGCCCTTTCCTGTGGGGCAGAGATGTTAATTGCAGATGAGCCGACCAGGAATCTGGATGTTACCATTCAGTCCGGTATCTTAAGGCTTATTGATGAACTGAAAAAGAAATTTAATATTACTGTTTTATTTCTGACCAATAATCTGACCCTTGTGCCGGTTATGAGCGACCGGGTGGGGGTTATCTATCAGGGCAAGATAATGGAACTGGGAAAAGTCGGAAAGGTCATTAATGACCCCCGGCATCCCTATACCAGGATGATGATTCAGGCTATGCCGACAAAAGAAAAAAAGCAGATTAATTTAAGTAATATAATTACTGAAGATGGAGAAAAAGTTGAGGGCGGATGTAAATATTACAACCGTTGTCGGGAAAGAACGGCTGAATGTAAGACAGAAATTCCAGTTCTGCGGGAGATAGATGAATTCCATTATGTCTCCTGTATCAGGATAAATTCGGGGGGTGAAAATAATGGGTGAACCAATATTGAGGATTAATTCCCTGAAAAAATACTTTCCGGTCGACGCCGGCTTTCTCTCCCGTACCAGTGAGTGGGTGAAAGCGGTAGATGGTGTAGACCTGGAGATAGAGAAGGGTGAAATACTGGGTCTTGTCGGAGAATCCGGTTGTGGTAAAAGCACCCTGGTTAACACTGTCCTGCGGCTTCTGGAGCCGACTTCCGGAGAAGTGTATTTTCTAGATCAGAATATTTATCAACTGGGCAAGAGAGATTTAAGGGCATTAAGGAAGAAGATACAGATTGTTTTCCAGGATCCTTTCTGGTCCCTCAATCCCAGACTCCTGGTCAGGGATGTAATCGGTGAACCAATTAAAGTTCATCTGGATGTTGAGAAGAGTAAACTTGTAAAACGGGTAAAAAAACTCCTGGAAATGGTGGGGCTGCCCGGGGATTCTATCTACAAATATCCCCATGAATTCAGTGGGGGGCAGAGGCAGAGGATTGCTATTGCCCGGGCCCTGGCCCTGAATCCCGAGCTGATAATTCTGGATGAACCCACCTCTTCAATCGATGTCCTGTCCCAGGCCCAGATACTGGAGCTTTTAAAAGACCTGAAGAAAGAAATGGGCCTGACCTATATTGTAATATCTCATGACTTGAGTGTTGTTAACTATCTATCGGAAAAGATTGCAGTGATGTATTTAGGGAAGATTGTTGAATACGGTTCTTCCAGGCTGATTTTCGACCAACCAGTACACCCCTATACAAGGGCCCTGTTAGATTCTATACCTGATATGTCGATGCAGGATATTGATGCCCTGGCCACGATAAAGGGGAATGTTCCCAGTGCTATTAATCCCCCTTCTGGTTGTAGATTTCACACCCGCTGTCCTCAGGCTAAAGAGATATGCAGTAGTGCCATTCCTGATTTGAAAGAGATGAATGAGGACCAGTTTGCTGCCTGTTTTCTGTATGAAAATTAAAACTTTCTTAGAGCGCCTTAGCTTTCTTATTGAACTGATAATTTGAAGTTTTTTAAAAGAGATTTAACCGATCATTGATAAAGGAGTGAGAAGATGGAGAAACTAGCATTTGCTGATGTAAAGGATATTCTTGTTGGCTGTACTATTATGAGTACAGGTGGGGGAGGAGATCTGGAGAAAGGCCTCAAACTGGTTAAAGAGGATTTTGAGAACGGTCTTGAATATAAACTTCTATCTCCCCAGGAGATAGGAGATAATGATCTCTTTACCAGCCCTTATTTCTGCGGTTCTATCGGACCTGAGGACAAGGGTGCTTATGATAGATACCCCAAAATAAAAGAACTGGAGACAGTTGCAGCAGTCAGGGCACTGGAGAGATTTTTCGGAGAAGAAATCAAGGGAGTAGTCTCGGTTGAATATGGTGGCATGAATACAGCTGTTGCCATGTCAACAGGAGCCAGGTTGGGAAAATATATTGTGGATGTTGACGCTGCCGGTAGGGCTGTACCGGACCTACAGTTCTCCACCTATTATGTCAACGAAAAGCCTATCTACCCCCTGGCTGTTGCCAATGATATCGGTGATGTGGCCATTTTTGAAAAAGTGGTAGACGACTTCCGGGCAGAGGATCTGGTCAGGGCACTGGCTGTGATCAGCGGGGATATGATCGGTATGTCTGACCATCCGGTAAGGGGCCACGAATTGAGGGAATCAACTATTCTAAATGCACTGTCATATGCTCGTAAAGTGGGAAAAGCCCAGAGGATGGCGGTTGAGAAGGGGCAGGACCCTATTACTGCGATAATAGAATGCAGTGGTGGTTACGAATTATTTACAGGAGAGATAGCCAGGGATACTGAATGGAACAATAAGTCTGGATTTACAACTGGTACTATCTATATCGATGGAGTTAAGGATTACCGGGATCAGAATTACAGAATCTGGTTTAAAAACGAAAATGTCATCAGCTGGCTCAACGGTGAGCCCGATGTGATGGTCCCCGATTTGATCTGTGTGGTAGAGACTGATACTGGGTATCCCATCACCAATCCGTTCTGCAAGAAGGGTATGCAGGTTACTGTCCTTGGTTTTAAAGCCCCGGAAGTCTGGAGGTCAGAGCGGGGATTTTCTATCCTTAATCCTGAATTTTTCGGCTTCGATGTAGAATATACTCCGATTGAAAAGAGGGATAATAATGACTAAATTATATGAATATGAACTGGGTAAAGCCGGGGATGTTCTGATGAGGGACATGTTCAAGCTAAAAAAAGGTGAAACGGTAATAATCACTGCTGATACAGAATCTGATGAAAGGGTTGTCAATGCTGCAGCCCGTAGTGCTTTTGCTCTGGGGGCTAAACCTATGGTTATCTGGCTGGCTTCACCTTATGGAGTAGGAAAAGCTGCTGATCCCATGCTCCCGGTTGATTCCCTGGCTGCTGCCCTCACTAAAGCAGATGCCTGGGTAGAATTTAATAATAAGTGGTTGCTATATTCTACCCCTTTTGAAATTGCCATGAAACAGAATGATAAGCTTCGTTATTTATGCCTGGTGGGTATGGATGTTGATATGATGATCAGGGTCATCGGTAGGGTCGATGCCGCAAAACTATCGGTATTCCTACATAAAGTAACAGAGATGACCAGACAGGCCAGTCATGTCCGGATTACAAACCCGGCCGGATCTGAGCTAGAATTTGATAATGAACCTGAATATACCTTTACCTGTGATGACGGTAGTGCCTTTGAAGCGGGAATGCATATGCTCGGTGGTCAGATCTGCTGGATTCCACGGTTTGAGACGATCAATGGTACCCTTGTTTTTGACGGTACCCTGGACCCACCTACTGGATTATTACAGGAACCGGTATCTTTAACTATCGAAAAAGGAAGGGTAGTCAAAATAGATGGGGGGAGCCAGGCCCGGGAATTTGAAAGTTGGTTGCAGAGTTTTAATGATTCCAATATGTACAGGCTGGCTCATGTCTGTTACGGTTTTAATCCCGGAGCGAAACTTACGGGTAATATACTGGAAGATGAAAGGGTCTGGGGCTGTACAGAGTGGGGACTAGGTTATTTAAGCTCTATCGATGCCCCACCTGATGGAATAGATGCATCTTCACACTGTGATGGGATTTGCCTGAACTCTACTGTTATTCTGGATGGTGAAAAGATACTTGATGAAGGCAAACTGGTACCTGAAGACCTGAAGGAACTGGCTGCAGAAATTGGGAAGTAGGGAGTTGATGAAGAAAATTCTAGTAATCAATCCCATTGCAACAGATGAGTGGAATGACTCTGACCGCAGGCTTTTGCAGCAGCAAACATCTGAGGATACTGTAATAGATTTAGTTAGTCTTGAACAAGGACCAAGCACAATTGAGACTTTCAGGGATATTGTACTGGCAGGTCCCGGTATTATGCAGGCTGCTGAGAATGAGAGCAAGAATTATGACGGAATAATGATTAATTGTTTTGCTGATCCTGGCCTGGAGGTCTTGCGGGAGACCTGTAATATACCGGTTACAGCACCCTGTGAAAGCTCACTGGCATTTGTTTCACTGCTCGGCCTCAACTTTTCAGTTGTTGCTACCCTACGGAAACTCTACCCTGTTTTTGAAACTAAATGTTTGAAGATGGGGCTTATGCGGAGACTGAACTCTTTCCGGGTTATTAACCTGGGAGTTAAAGAACTGGAAGAGGAGCCTGGTATTACAATTAAGAAGATAGTCAGGGAAATTAACCAGTCGGCAGTTTCTGGTGCACAAGCAGCAATACTCGGCTGTACCGGAATGCTGCCCTTCTATACTGAAATAAAAAAAGGAGTAGAGATACCGGTTATTGAGCCGGCTACCTCTGCTTTGAAGATGCTGGAAAGCCTGATTGAAATGAAACTTTCATATAAATAAATGTAAGAGAGTGAGGAGTATAAGATGAAGAAGCTTGCTAAACAGGACCTATATGATATCCTTTATGGTTGTACAATCCTGGGGACAGGAGGAGGGGGTTCCCTTACAGAGGGACTTTCTCTGATCGATAAAGCCCTGGCTGATGGTAAGGAGTTCAGGCTGGTGTCACTGGATGAAATTCCAGCTGAGGCCTTGATTGCCTGCCCCTATATGTGTGGCTCTATTTCGCCCCTGACAGAAGAACAGGAGAAGGCATATGCAGACCTGCCCCGGCTCGGTGATGAACCGGCTTTAAAGGCCTTTCAGGAACTTGAGAGTTACATGGGGGAGGAGTTTTACGGTGCTATATCTACAGAACTGGGTGGATTTAATACAGCTGTTGCTCTCTATGTGGCAGCACAATCCGGTAAATATATTGTAGACGCTGACCCGGCTGGAAGGTCTGTACCAGAATTGCAGCATACCACTTATTATCTGGATGACCTAGGAATTGCACCCATGGCAGTTGCCAATGAATTTGGGGATTCAGTTATTGTTAAAGAGGTTGTAAATGATTTCCGGGCAGAGGCTCTGGTCAGGGCCCTGGCTGTTGCCAGTAAAAATAGTGTTGGGGTGGCCGACCATCTGGCCAGTGGTGAAAGGTTACAATCTGCTGTTATACCGGATGCCATTTCTTATGCCTGGAAGATAGGGAAGGCCTACCGGGAAGGGAAAGAACTGGACAGAGACCTGGCTGTAGAGGTAGCTTATGCCGGGGATGGATACCTTCTCTTCCGGGGGAGTGTAACTGACTTTACCTGGGAAGACAGGGATGGATTTACCTTCGGTACTGTTCAGATTGAGGGAAAAGGGGAATATGAGGAGTCAACCTACAGGATCTGGTTTAAGAATGAAAATATAATTGCCTGGAGAGATGATGAAATCGATGTTACCGTTCCCGATTGATATGTATGCTGAATGATGATAAAGCCGAGCCGG
>JADQBU010000249.1 GCA_016278435.1 Halanaerobiales bacterium | reverse complement strand
AGCGTCAAGAACAGCAGTATGCTGTGCTAAAGCCAGGTCCCCATCACCCATAGCAACCCGGATAACATCTGAAAGAGTCGACCCTGGTTCCACAGTAACACTCCAGTTGGGAACCTCCTTTTGCAGGGTTTCACTTAAACCACCAAGAACAATAAAATATGTTCCACCTGGTGAAGCACCAATAAATCTCAGATTCTTTTTCTCGTCTGTGAGGGAAGCGGCATTAATAAATGATGATAAAATAAATATTAATAGAAAGACTATAGTTAGACTTCTAATAAGATTTTTTCTCATTTTTTTCTCTCCTTTTATTTTTGACTCATTTATATCTATTCAGGCTAACATCTTTAACATTTTAGTTTTTAGTTAAAACCTTACCCAGACTATTTAATTCTTCTTCAACCTCTTTAAGATTTAACTTTTCCAGAGTTCCAGCCAGCGGTAATCCTGTTTCAACATCCCAACCCCGGGCTTCATAATACTCATCAAGCATCGGCTCGAGATTATTTACTTCACCTTTTGAAGGTCCTGAAACAATAGGTTCTTCCAGATATCTTTTTGGTAAAGAATCATCTGCACGAACGAGGCCTTGCCTGACATTAAAGGCTCTTTCGATATTATTGATCCTTTCTCCAACATCCATAATATCTTCAGCGGAATAATTCTCACCTGTAACTACATTAATAAATCTAGCCAACCATCCTGGTTCTGAGAGTTTTGTTCGCATATTAAATTTACATACTTCCAGACAGTCACAGACCGCCCTTTGATTTTCACACCACTGAATCAATCTTCCTTTTCCCCTGATTCCAGTTCTATCCACAGCCTCTGCTGTACCAAACATCATTTCCGCCTCTTCAGGGGTGAAATAAGTCTCCAGTGATGGCAATCCCCTTAAATGGCAACCTCCTCTACTGGAAACAGCATAACCCAGTCCCCAGGCTTTTGCAGAACGGGGATCTGCCATGGCTGGATCTATTCCTTTAACATGAATTAGCCAGTCCATTGAGTCTTTCCCGATTTTTCTGGCAGCCCGATAGCCGCCTTCTGCCAGCAGGTCAGCAAATTCGCCTTTCCGATAAGCCATTCTTTTAATCAACTTATATATTGAATCAGTATTTCCCCAGGTAAGCTCCAGGTTATCAGTATCTTCTATATCAAGAACACCTCTTTGCCATGATTCCATTACCCAGGCTATTACACCACCGGTATTCATGGTATCCATTCCCAATCTGTTGGCAAGTTCACTGGCAACCAGAATCGATTCGGTATCTGCATTGCCCAGTTTCGACCCAAAACTGGCGATGGTAACATATTCCGGCATTTCACCGTGAAGCCCCTGATTAGGTCCCTCATCTATTTCAAAGTAATGACCACAGTGAAGAGGACAGTTCCCACAGGCTTTGCTTCCCGTCCAGTATTTTTCATAGGCATGGGAACTTATTTTTTCCCCACTCAGGAAACTGACTATCCTGATAGTTCCGGTTTGCCAGTCGCCCATTTCTCTGATGTGCTTCTACCAGCACAGAAGTACCTACCTCAGAATAGGCAACACAGGAAAGATCTTCGTATAATAAATCTATTGCCTCCAGTGTAGCTTTTTTGAGACCTTCTGGATTAGCTACCTTAACACCACCGGTACCTCTGACAGCAATGGCTTTCAGGTTTTTTGAACCCATTACTGCCCCGAGACCGGTTTTCCCCCAGGCTCTTCCCCGCTCAGTAATTACACAGGCAAATCTAACCAGATTCTCACCTGCGGGTCCAATAGCTGCTATCTGAATATCCTCATCTCCCAGTTCCTCTTTATCATATCCTGAGTTTCATAAGTATCTTTTCCCCAGAGATTTTCAGCACTCTTAATTTCAACATAACCATCGTCGATCCATAGATAAACAGGAGAATCTGCTCTTCCACCGATCACTAATTGATCATATCCAGCATATTTTATAGCTGGACCAAAATTTCCTCCGGCATTGGAATCTCCAAAACAGGGGTACTTACCCTCTCCCAGTAAAACCAGAGGTGATAGAGCCGTAAAAGTAGAACGGGCAGAGCTAGGAGCCAGAGTACCAGTAACTGGGCCAGTTCCAACCAGTAAATAATTATCTGGTCCCAGTGGGTCAGTATCGGCTTTAATTAAATCATAGAGTGTTCTGGAGTTAAGACCCCGGCCACCAATAAAATCCTTCAACCACTTCTCCGGTATCTCCTCAATCTTATGTGTCCTGTTAGATAGATCAAAAACTATTTTTTTTCTATTCCAGCCTTTCATTAGAATCCCTCTTTTCCCTTAAAGCTCTGATTAATATTGCTTATACATTAACGTTTTTTGCACTGCTTTTACGAGTTTTAGCCGTATCATTTTTACCTTCTGCCGCTTTAATAGCAGCGGTATAATTCGCAAGTACCGACCTTCTCCTGGATACTCCATCTTTTCTGATATCAACATATTCGATAGCTTTAGTTTGACAGAATTTAACACAATCCGGATCACCCTGACAGAGATCACAGCGAATTATTTTTTCATTAATATCATCAAAAGATAAGGCTCCAAAGGGACAGGCTGTCATACAGGCCCGGCATCCTATACAGATGTCTTCATTCACTATAGTTGCTCCTGTCTCGCTATCCCTGATAATAGCTCTGGTCGGACAGACTTTCATGCAGGGAGCATCACTACAATGAGAACAGGCTAAAGGTAGATTAATCCCCATATCTTCCAGTTTTAATATTTTTATCCGTGACAATGTTTTACTGCATTCACTTTCATGACCTAAAGAGCATGCCATTTCGCAGAGCCCACAACCCGTACATTTAGACGGATTAAAACTGATTACTTTTTCCATTTTGTTCTCACCTTCCTGACATCGATTTCTTGTCTTTTTTATTAAGTGCTCTAAACAGATAATACCCTGCTTTTTAGATGTGGTGTCTGCTCTCTGAATTTCCTTAATTCCTTGATATCAATCGTTCCTCTAACTACATCTTCAAATAGGCCCGTGCTGGCCGTAGAGACTCCGTTCTGATCAACAATTGAACTATGCCCGAGATATTGAACCCCATGATCGAACCCGGCACAGTTACAGGAAATGAAGTAAGCTAGATTCTCATTTGCCCGGGCATGTGATAATTCTATCCAGTTCTCAACCCGTACCAGAGGCCAGGCAGCAACATGGAGAAATACCTCTACCCCGTGGTTAACAGCCATCTGTCTGTAAAGTTCTGGAAATCTAAGGTCATAACAGATTCCAAAACCAACCTTACCAAACTCGGTATCTACCGCCACTACCTCTTTACCGGGTTTTAGATAAGCAATCTCTTCTGAACCTTTTCTTGTAACCAGATGAAGTTTCCGGTATGCAGCTATTACCTCACCTTCCGGGCTTAATAAAACTGCAGTATTATAAAGCCCATTATCTCTCTTTTCAACTATACTACCAGCATGAATATAGGCATTAATCTTTTTAGCCTTTTCTGCCATTCTGGAAACCGTTTCCCCTTCAAGGGTTTCAGCTTCTTTTTCATATCTATCAAAAGAACGCCAGCCAATCGTCCACATTTCAGGTAACAAAATTAAGTCAGCATCTGAATTCTGGTCAATTAATTTCTCTGCTCTAATTAGCCTTTCTTCTTTTGTTTCTTCAGAAAGCCATAATTGAATTGAGGCAACCTTTGTCATTTTAATAACCCCTTTCTTCTCGAACTATTCCTAATATTTCCTCTTTTTTGAATTATAGTGCCAAACAAATCTTTAACAATCATTAATCCAGTATTTTATAAAGGAATCTATTAAAACAATTAATTTAGGAAGGAAAACTTAGCTTCCTGGCCAACATTTTTACTTCAAGGTCATATTGATAATCGGGAACAGGCCAACCCTGTTTTCCTCTTCTCAATAACCTGTACATACCGGCATGTCTTTTTGCCTCCCATCCCATCCCACTTGCAGTAATTAATTCTGCTGGATGATGTTCAAAATCAATAAAACCAGCTTCCTTTGCTCCCCGGAAAAGCTCCTGTCCTGTATCTGTTCTGGTCAGTACAGATACAATTTTGGGATTATCAGTTACCTTCTGGAAGATATCCCCACAGGAAATATCAGCTAATTCCGCTGAAAAATCAACACACATTAGGCATCTATCTCTTTTATAGGTCGCTGCGCCCAGAAAATGCCAGGTATAGTCATGCTTTCCTGCAATATAATGAATTCTGTTATCACTGGTCAGAACATACATACCTCCCGGGTACTTTCCACCTCTGTAATCAACCTTGACAATCTTAGAAAGGTCATCAATTTCAGTGAACTCCTTAATTAAATGCCTAACACCTTCCCAGTAATATGTTGAAGCACAGTAAAGTCCTATCATGAAGCTGATACCTTCAGCCAATCTCTTCGGTTTTCCAGCAGCCTGTAATTTTCGTAATCCATGGATATGGCAGGGTAATCCCACAACTCCAATCCTTTTATATTTGCGTTTTAGCAATGCTTCAACAACCAGGTCATTAACGGGTACCATTACCGGGGCACTTCTGGCTGCTTTATCTACATCTTCTGAAGTAGTTGCAATAAAAGGAACCCCTTTCCATGGTTCATCATCTTTTAAAGCAGACATGATTACAGCGTCAACCCTTTTACTATCCAGAGCATACTTAGCCAGTGAAGTTACTATCCCTCCACTACTGGTATTCTGGCGGATGTAAGGATCTTTACTCCAGCCCCGGTAACTGTTGAGATAAATCCCCAGGTGTTCATCATTAAAGTTTCTTTCCCTCCCCAGAAACTTTTTATCAAGATCCCGGAGGGGGATATCTTTACCTGGGCAGTATTCCACACAAAGGCCGCAGCTTACACAGTCTAAAACTAGATGTGGCAGAATTTCATCTCCTGTATAGTCCATTTCAATTGCCTTTGCAGCACATACCCCGGTACATGTTCCGCAACCAGTACATAAGCCACTATCAATTACTTCAACTTTTAGTTTGTCATAATTTGCCGCCATTTTATACCTCCTTAACAACTCTAAGCATTTAAATTCATTTCATTTTTTTGATAAGCATATCTTTCATAAAACATTACTATAACAATAAAAGCTACCCCCACAAAGTTGAGGAACCCGGGCTTAATCATGGTCAAGGCCCCGGCAAAGAGAAATAACCTCGAAAAGGGAAGTAATTTATATTTTCCAAGAAAACCATAACTTGCAACAACAGCAGTAATTGTAATTAATAATGAGAAAATAATAGACGGGATAAAAGCAGCCCAGGTAAAGTTCTGAAAGAGAATCTCCGGCCTGTAACTAAAGACAAAGGGAATTAGAAAACCCGGTAATGCCATTCTGAATGCCATTAAGGCAGTCCTATTCGGATCAGCATCAGCAACACCAGCCGCTGTATAAGAACAAAGAGCTACCGGTGGAGTAACACCGGAAAGACAACCAAACCAGAAAACAAATAAGTGGGCAGCCAGTGGAATTACCCCCAGACGAACTACTGCAGGGGCTGCCACAATAGCTACAATAGCATAAACAGCAGTTGCCGGTAGTCCCATACTAACAATTAAAGAAGCTATTAGCATAAAAATCAGCCCCAGAGCCACACTCCCACCCGATAATGTAAGAATTTCACTTGCAATATTTGTGCCCAGAGCAGTCATATTAGTTACTCCAACAATAATTCCTATTACTGCACAGGCCATTCCCAGTGGAATTAACTGATTCGGAGCCTGTTTTAAGGCTTCAAAGATATCTCTTATACTCATTCTGGTATCTTTCCTTAAATAACTTGCCGCAACAGTACTAATGATTCCCATCAGAGCTGCATAAATTGGTGTATAACCTTTAATCATCAACCAAACTATAATTATAACCGGAATTGCCAGGTGACCACTTTTTAAAATCACATCCTTGATATTGGGAAGTTCAGCTCTTGGTAGTCCTGATATATTAAATCTAACTGCTTCTGAATGAACTACAAAATAAATCGAAATATAATAAAGTATTGCCGGAATTATAGCTCCAATCATAATTGTTGAGTAAGGTATTTTCAAAAACCCTGCAATCATAAAAGCAGCAGCCCCCATTACGGGCGGCATAATCATTCCACCTGTTGAAGCAGCCGCTTCAACAGCCCCGGCAGTATGAGCTTTATACCCTGTTTTTTTCATTAAATTAATTGTAAAAGCCCCAGTAGTAGCGGCATTGGCTACAGAGGCTCCGCTAATAGTACCCATCATTGCGCTCATGATAACTGCCATCTTGGCAGGGCCGCCTTTGCTACTACCTGTAATAGCCTGTGAAACATCAGCAAAGAATTGTCCCAGCCCACTTCTTTTAAGAAACTCACCAAATAATATAAATAGAAAAACAAATGTAGAAGAAATTGTTAACACGAGGCCCAGTATTCCTTCCTCAGTCAGATATAGCCGGGAAATTAGTCTGAGAAATGTAAAACCACGGTGTTTAAAAATACCCGGGAAATATTGACCATAGTATGCATAAACCATAAAAATTACTGCTAACATTGGCAACAAATATCCCACTGTACGCCTGGCTGCCTCAATGACTAAAACTATTGCCACAACAGATACAACATAATCCAGAGTATTGGGAACAAGACCCCGGGCAGAATACAATGACTCAAAATTAAAATAGAAGTACAAGGTAACAAAAGAACTTATTAAAACCAATAATATGTCTATCCAGCTAATTCTTGCTTGCCCTTTCTTTGCTGGAAACCGTAAGAATGTAAGGTTTAAAAGAAAAAAAAGATGGATGACATTTATTTGAATCGTTGGAAGCATAGAAATACTATTTGCCCATAATTCAAATAATGACATTGCTATTGCAAATGTAATTGCAATTTTCAGGTAAATACCATCAAGTTCCTTATGATTCTGATTTATTTTTATGGTCTCCTTTTCTACGACTTCCTTCAAAATACTTCACCTCCAACAGTATAAAACTTATTTAAATGACATGCAGGCCAATATTTATATATTCTTTTATTCTAACATTTATTCTTTATATTCCGGAGGAATCAGATCCTCAGGTACTTCAATTCCCTTTTCTTTATAATATCTTATAGCTCCAGGATGTAATGGAGCAACCAATCCCAGGACTGCTTTATCTAATCTCATTTCTTCAAGCCCTTTATATGATTCATGAATCTGGTCCTGATTCTCAAACATTGCTTTAGTAAACTGGTATACCAGTTCCTCGTCAAGATTTCCCCTGACAACAAATTGAGTGAATAAAGCAACAGTCTTAACAGGCTCCTCCTGATTCATATAAGTATTGGCATCGATAATAGATGGTTTCCAGTGGGGATACTTACTATTAATTGCAATAACCTCTTCATCTGTAAATGAAATTAGTTTAACTTTAATTGGACTTACGAAAAGGTCCAGTACTGATGCTACTGGAAGTCCTCCGGACATCTGGGCAGCATCTATCCGCCCGTTTTTCATAGCACTGGCTGACTGATCATAACCTAAATGTTCAACATTGATATCATCAAGTGATATACCGGGAAGTGCATCAAACATTTCTTTGCTGAGCACCTCTGTCCCACTGCCTGCCTGACCAATTGATACAGAATGACCCTTGAGTTCATTCCAGGAAGTTATTCCCGATTTTTCTGTAACAACCATCTGAATCGGATTTGACCATAACTGGGTTATTGTTCGAATATCTTTATAGGCCTTATCTTTATACAGACCAATACCTTTAAAAGCCTGGCTGGCTACACTGGCGTTAATCACAGCCATTTCCATTTCAGAATTACGCATCATATTTATATTTTCTGTAGAACCTGCTGTAGCCTGGGCTGAAATAACCAAATTCACATTGTCAATTTTTAAATTATTATCAAGAACATTTGCAATTGTTGTACCCGCAGGATAATAAGAACCTCCGACACTTGCAGTTCCGATGTTAATAAAAACTGTTTCTGCACCTACGTTGGTAACTATTGACAAAAGTAAAAGAAAAGCCAACAATGAAACTAACAATAATTTTCTTTGTTTCATAAAAACCCTCCTTAAAATCGATTTAAAACAAGGGGACATATCTTTTTTAGCCTGCATGCCAAAAATTTATTTAACCCATCTCCGGGTACCTGGTTTCGATCCACATTGCTCCGGTCGGATAGAAATAAGGACCGTGTTTCTTTCCTGGTGCAAAATTAGCATAGTAACCACGAATATAGGTTTTATTTTCCCCCAGGTCAATCAAAGTTCCCTCTAAAATAAGAACTTCTGTCCACATATTTTCATCATAAATATAAGAGTTTTCCCGTGGTGAGCTAAAATCACGAATACTGGCATCCATATCAGGTTGATTCCAGACTATACGGGTAAAACCATCATTCTTCCTGTCCTTATCCAGTATCTTCTCAAAACGTCCCGGAACTCCCTCAACCGGTTTCCAGGGTAGTATAGATGTATCAAAGAAATCCTTTTCAGGTTTTTCCATGAATTCAGCCGGTGTTTTAATCTCATAACTTACCGCACTGGTCGGATGGAAAAAGGGACCGTGTTTCATCATAGGTGGCCGGCAGGCAAAATATCCTTCTTTAAAGGTCTGATTTAAATTAGTATCAATTAAAGTACCACTGAAGGAATAAACCTCTTCCCAGGTATCCTCATGGATTAATAATTTGCCTGGTGGATCATCATATTGGGTAATAGTCTCACAGAGATCAGCCTGGCTACGAATTAAACGGGTATAAGCCCCTGTCTCCGGACATTTTGCCAGAATTTTAACATACTGGTCAGGGTCCTTTGTTAATTCCATCCAGGGCATTAGTTCTGTATCGAAAAAATCCATTTCTGGCTTTGCCATTAAAATATCACTCCTTTTATTTTTAAAATATCTTCTATTCAATCCAGGTTATTGGTTCCATTGTATAGTCATGTTTAATACTTCTATCCTTTTTTGGGTCATAAAGCTCCATATCAAAATATTCGCTGAAGATCAGCTTCCCGCCTAATACTGGAAAGGTACCACCAAATAAAACTAAACCATTTAAGTCAGGTAGATAGTTTGATTTAACCCTGTTAATCAGGTCATCCGGCGGAAGTAAAGCCCCTAGAACATCTTCCTGATATAATACTTTTTTGCCATCCTTTTTTACCCAGGCCCGCATTACTAACTCATCCCAGTAATCAGCAACTTCCTCATACCTCCAGACATCAGGTGCTAAAACATTGGGATAAAGCTGTTTTGCTGCTCTGATATCAACTTTTTCAAATTCCCGGTCAGTATGGTCACTACCCAACCCAACGTAAATATTATTATCATTAAAAATAAGAACAAACTCAACTTCCCCACAGGATTTGCTATTAGGTAGAGCTTCAAATTTATTTCCGGTTATAATTCTCTCTTTTACCTTGGGATGAAAAATTGGAATCTCACCTGAAATATTAATACCCTCTTTCCTTAGCTCCTCAATATGTTTTCTTACAGCTTCTGAATCCCGTCCTGTTCTACCAGCATTTATCAATGCCCTGGTCTCCAGAGAAAATTTTTCACCACCAACAACATTTAATTCTAATTTTTCCATATCTCTTCCTCCCAATATTTTTAAGTAAAATTCCGAATAATTTAAATAATCAAATCTACTCCCTCCACTTCTAATAAAAGAGGAGGGAGTATATCTATTTAAATCGGTTAAGACTTTATACTTCCGGTACAGCCATATCTTCCTGATCTGGTTCACTCTGTACTGCTTCTGGATAATATCTGTCTACCATTTCTTTAACAATT
>JADQBU010000348.1 GCA_016278435.1 Halanaerobiales bacterium | reverse complement strand
TTATATGACTAAAAAATTAATAGACTTTTATGAATCCCCTCTGGGTGCCAGAGGGGATTTTATTATGGGTAAATTTATTAATTTTTACTTCTAAATATTAAAAGTCAATCATAAATTTATCTCTAAAGATATATATTTATAATAGTTGTCCGGAATGAGTTAACATTTTTAGAAAAATTTGAGAATTGTGTGTTAGAGTTAATGATGAGGATTTAGATTTGGAAATATTTATAAAACTATTTGATTTTAACAAGGTCCCAGATCTTATACTGTCTCTTGTTTTGATTAAATAATAGTAGTTATTTTATGAAATTACTGAAGTAATTAATGTAAAGGTTTTATAAGATTTGTAGGGATAAATTTTACCTACGTAATTAACCAGAATGGGAGGTGGTAGGTGATTTAGAAGAAAATTGCTATTTTGGGATTGTATAGCACATAAAGACTGAGTAAAAAAGGAAAAAGCAACAAAATTAAAAGGAGGAAAAAGAGTGAAGAAAATAATTTTTGTAACATTTAGTTTGAGTTTAATGTTAATTCTTACTGGAATTTGTCTTGCAGGTTCTGTTACTCATACTGGATATGGAACAAATGCTGACATTTATATTGAAAGTATGCATGGTAATGTTACAGATGTTCTAACAACTCAAGCTGACTATGCAAATGTTACTCAGACTTTTCAAGAGTCTGGTTCAGGTTATTATGGTCCTAACACTAATTTAAACAGAGAAGTATATATTGAAAATGGTAGAGCAAACGGGATTTCTTTTATTGATAATGCTGGTTATGATGGTGACGAGGGAGAGTTGAATGTAAATATCGAGTCACTTTCCAATGCAGAAGGTGATTATGCTTATTTTGAACAAAATAATGGTTATAATAATTCTGGAAATAGTGGAAGTAGCCTTATGGAAGGTGTTGGAGATTATGGACTTAGTCAATATGCCAGAAGATTTAGTTCTGAAGGATCTTTTGAGGGAGGTACCACTGTAGACTTAAACGGAACAGGAAGCGGTCAGATTATTACCAACAAATGGCAAATCGGCGGAATTCCGAGTGTATCATCGTCAGGATTTGGAGATAGGTATGATCAAGAGGTACCAGATACTCATTATGGTGACGATAATATGTATGTTATGGCCAGTGGTAGTGGGGTATTTGAAGCTGAAACAAATGAATGGACACCTATTTGGTCTAATCCTTCACTTTCACACGCACTATCTTCTAACTTTGATAGTAGTATGGACTATGTTGATATTGAAAAATCTACTGGCCATGAAACCAGTACTTATAACTTCAATACTGGTATTAATCTTGAAGCAAGTTTGATGTTTAAATAGGATTAGAATAAGTTAATAAGAGTATCTAGGAATTCCTAGATACTCTTAAATTTAATTAATAGTTAAAAAATTTTTATTAAGGAGGAAATTAAATGAATAATAAAAGTAAATTAAGTAATGTAACTATTTTATTTGTTATTTTGATATTAATTTTTACTATCTCATCTTTAACGATTGCTGCCCCTTCAATTATGAAATACACCTATAAGTCAGAAGATAGTCGAGATCTAGACTGGCAAATTGCACAGAGATTAGAGGATGGAAAACCTAATTATAATTATTATTTTAATTATTATAATGAGGGTGAAAATAATTCATTTTATCAGGGTCAACAAACCATATATAAATGTTTTGGGGAAGAAGGCTCAAATGGTTCAACATATGTTTGGGTAAATGGAACCTTGCAAAACGGAAATTTGGAAACATATGTTAATACCGATAATTAAGATTACTATAAAAGTTAGTAAAGGGAGGTAAAATAAAGTGCTTAACTTAAGAAAATATTTTTATTTCTTTTTAATCATTACCATTTTAATATGTTCTTCATTCGTAGTACAAGCAGCAGATAAGGAAAAACAAAAAAAAGTAGATATACCAATTTATAATGTTACTGATATGAGTAGTTATTTAAAAAATCTGCCAAAACCAATTAATAAAATAGCAGTAGCAGTTTATGGTATTAATGATAGAACAGGACAGTATCTTCAAAAAGATAATGGAACTTCAAATAGTACAGCTATTTCCCAGGGAGCAACAGATATGTTAATTGGCTCTCTGGTTAAATCAGGACAATTTGTTGTGGCTGATCGTTCAATATTGAATCCTTTTATGACAGAGCAAGACTTAAAAAGAAAGAAATATCAAAGCTTTAATTCAAATGAACCATTTAAATTAGATAAATTAATTGAATCTAGATATATAATTACGGGTTCAATTACTGAATATGGGATTATTGATACAGGTGGAACCAGAGTCAAAATAAATGGAAAGGGTTTAAATGGAGAAAATGCAATTGCTTATGCTGCATTGGACTTAAGGGTTGTTGATTCGGAAACAAATGAAGTTGTCTATACAGTTTCGCTAAAAGATGGTATTACTGGGGAAAAGAAGGGATTAGACATACTATCATTTTTTGGTGGAGACATTTTAGTGGATCTTGAATCAGGTGTTGGTTATCAAGAGCCAATTAATTTAGTTGTAAGAAGATTAATTGATGCAGCAGTATATGATATGTCAGTTAACTTTTTTGCTGACAAAACAGGTATAAAAGAACTATTAGATTCACAAGAAGTTAATGAAATTAACAAATCTTTTTCTGAAAAAGCTTTAGTAAGCAAATCAGAAAAACATAAAAGTAATAATTTGCTTATTTTACTTATAGGAGCTGCTCTGGGGTCAGCCTTAAATTAACGCAATTTATTACTTGAATATGTTAAATGAGTTTTATACTTGATAATTTACCTCCATACTTCCCCACGAATTTGTAAAATCCCCTCTAAAAATGCAAGAAAATAAATAACAATAAAGGAAGGATATTCCATTACTTTATACAATAATATAACTAGAAAACTCATTAGGGGGGAAAGTATGGGGCAAACCGGGAGACTTAAAATTTATCTTCTTGGTCCTTTTAAGGTTGAAGTGGGAGAGCAGTCAATACCCTCAAAAAAGTGGAAATCAAAGAAAGCTTTGAAACTATTTAAATACTTAACTGCTAATAATGGCAAGAAAATAAAAAAAGACATGTTGATAGACTTACTATGGCCTGATGGAAGTGCCAGTAAAGCTAGTAATCTTCACACAACAATATACAACCTTCGCAGTACTCTGGACCGCTTTATTAAAGATGAAAGCCAATCAATGATAAAATACGCCAGTGGTTCTTACTGGTTTGAAAACAGTGAAAAATGCTGGCTTGATTATCGGGAATTTGAGAAAAGATATCAAAAGGGCAAGGAACTGAATGAATCGCAACCTGCAAGTGCCCTTGAATTATTTTTATCAGCGGAATCCATTTACAGGGACAGTTTTCTGGCTGATGAACTCTACGAAGACTGGGCTCTTCCTTTAAGGCAGCATTACTGTGAATTATATCTGGACCTGGTATTACGGATTTCTTCGCTTTTAGTTAGTTTAAAACAGGATTATAATCAAGCTATCGAACTTTGTCAGCAGGCTTTAAATGAAGATCCTTTCCGGGAAGAAATTCATCAGGCAATAATATCATATCTAATTAAAGCTGGACGTTATATGGAAGCAGCTAAAAAATATCGGGATTATTCCAAGATGTTATTTGAAGAGTTCGGTCTTTACCCCGGTTCACAGATGCAGGAACTTTTTAAGAAAGTAAATATTATCAATAACCATGAGATAAAGGAATTGGATCAAATACTTAAGGGTGATGAAAAAGAGGGCCCGATCTTATGTGGTTCAAATACTTTTGAACAGATAATTAGTCTGGCTGTCAGGAGGCAGAATCGAACTGAAGAATCTTTTACCCTGATGAAAATAAATATAAAAAAATTTAAGGATAATAATATGAGGAATCTAATGGAAATAATCCATAAAACCTTGAGAAAGGGAGATGTTATTACTGTCTGGGATGATTCTTATTTGTTGATCAAACTCTTTCAAGCAGACAAAAAAGCCGGGCAAATTATTAAATCCCGGTTGGAGCGGGAGATAAATAATAGTATACTGGGTAATATGAATATAGAGAATTATACAATCAATCCTGCCAGAAAAGAATTTGTATTAAAAGAGATTATTTAGAATAAAGTCATGAATTTATCAGGGGGTCCATCCCCTGTTTTTTATTTGGCCTATATTTTCCTGAAACTTGTAAGAAAACTATATTGTGTTATAATAGTGTTAAAATAAGTTAATTTATAATAAGATGTGTAATCGTCTTATAACTGTTGATTGGTCTATACAATTGCATGTTTTACCCTCTTCCCGCATAAATTTTAATGTTAAGGGAAAGGGGGATATGTATGACATCATTTAAGGAATATTTCAGTGATTTTTTTGAATTACCGGATGAGGTTATTCTGGATGCACCACTGATAATGATCGTAGGCCGGAGAAAAATGTACTTTGAAAATCACAAGGGAATTGCTGTTTATCAAGATGATTTGATTAAGATCAGAATTAAATCTGGATACTTTATGATTAAGGGTAAAAACCTGGAGATTGAAGAGATTGCCCCTGAAAACATTCTGGTATCAGGAGAGATTAAGTCCCTGGATTATGATAACGGCAGGGGGCAGGACAATGATTAAGAAGATAGTAAGTTTTTTCCGTGGATATTTACAGGTTAAAATAGAGGGGAATGCCCTGGAGAGATTTATCAGCCAGATCACTAATGCTGATATATATCTCTGGGATATTAAAAGAATTGCGAAAGATCATTATCGGGCAAAAATGTATGCTGAAGATTTCAATAGATTAAGACCACTGGTCAAAAAACGCCTATGTCGGGTTAAGATTCTTAAGAAGATAGGATGGCATTTTCTGCTGGTTAATATGAGGAAAAGACTTTATCTTGTTATTGGACTTATTATATTTATTTCTATAATCTGGGTGGCTTCTTCCTTCCTCTGGTTTATAAATATTCAGGGAATTGATAAGATTAATAGAGAAGAGATAGTAAATATATTAAATGAAAATGGAGTTAGACCAGGTGTATTAAAAAAGAGTGTTGACCTGGAGGCCTGTGAAAGGCTTTTGCGGCAGCAGGAACCGCGTATTATCTGGATTGACCTTGGTTGGAAAGGTACCAGGTTAAATATTGAGATTGTAGAAAAAAAGATTGTTGAGAAAACAGAGAGTGGAGATCTTGTTGCAACCAGGGATGGTATAATTAATGAAATTATTGTTATGCAGGGTAAGGCTGTTGTCAAGGAGGGTGATACTGTAACTGAAGGGCAGACCCTGATAGTTGGTCTTAAGGATGAAAAGGGAGATAAGGAGACGGCCCGGGGAATTATCAAGGCCAGTGTCTGGTATGAGGAAACCGGTGAAGCTGCTCTTGAATATAAAGAACCGGTCTATACCGGGAAAGAGAAAACTTCTGTAGCTATCAGGTATAACTCCTTTCTTGTAAGATTCTTGCCCCGGCCTTCATATGAAAAATATACTGTTGATAGGAGTATTAGTAAACCATTTAAATGGAGGAATTACAGTCTCCCTCTAGAATTTATTATTGAAGACTATAAACAAGTAGAATATCTATATTATAATAGAAGTGAAGAGACGGCCTTTTATCTGGCCAGGAGAGAGGCATTTGAAAAAATACTTGACAAAATGGATTCTGAGGCTATAATTATTGATGTTAAAACAAAAAAGCTGGAATTGAGTGGCAACAGGGTTGGTATCAAGATTTTGCTTAAAACTGAAGAAAATATAGGAGTATTAAATAATGCCGATAAGGAGGATATGAGTGGATAACACTGAAAAAACTGTGACACTTAAGGATGATTATCAGATAACCAGAAGTCTATTTGGCAAAAAAGACACAAACTTAAAGGTAATAGAAGATGAGTTAGATGTAAAACTTATCGCCCGCGGGAATCAGATCAAAATTGCTGGTCAAGCGGAAAATATAAGAATTGCAGAACGGGTTATTGAAGAATTGACAGCAGTGCTCAGTCAGGAGAAGTCTTTGAGTAAGCGGGAGGTCAGTTATGCCATAGAATTATTAAAGAAAGATAAAACCCGCTCACTGAAAGAAATATATAATGAAGTTCTACAGGTTAATTACAGAGGTAAACAGATTAAAGCCAAAACTCTTGGTCAGAAGCTTTATGTCGAAGCAATCAAGGATTATGATCTTGTATTTTCCATCGGCCCTGCCGGTACCGGCAAGACCTATCTGGCCATGGTAATGGCGGTAAAATTTCTGCTAAATAAGAATATTAACAGGATAATTTTGACCAGACCAGCAATAGAAGCTGGAGAAAAACTGGGATTTTTGCCAGGTGACCTACAGGAAAAAGTTGACCCCTATCTCAGGCCCCTTTATGATGCATTATATGATATTCTCGGTCCGGAAAGGGTTAATCAGTACCTGGAAAAGGATATAATAGAGGTAGCTCCACTTGCTTATATGCGAGGCAGGACTCTGGACGATTCCTTTGTTATCCTGGATGAAGCTCAGAATACCACACCTGAACAGATGAAGATGTTTTTAACCAGAATCGGGTTTAACTCCCATGCTGTTATTACCGGAGATATAACCCAGATAGACCTGCCCAATAACAGGAATTCTGGTTTGAATCAGGTTAGAACTATTCTGGATGGAATTGAAGGTATAGAATTTGTTTATCTTTCTAATCAGGATGTTGTCAGACATAATCTGGTTAAAAAGATTATAAAAGCCTATGAAAGGCATGAAGGCGGGAAATAAGTATGTTGATTTTTGATAAATTTAAAAAATGGTGGAAAGATATTTTAAAAGTAAATCTAAACCTGGAAAAGAAGACAGGAAAACTAATCTGGGGTATAATGTTCTTTATTATTCTCGCTCTGATTTTAACGATTGATTTTATTCCGAATCAGATTAATTTGCAGGCGGGAGAGGTCAGCAAGGTCGACATTATGGCACCGCGGACTGTTACCTTCATAGACCAACAAAAAACAGATGAATTGCGAAAAATGGCAGCAGAATCTGCTCCCCGGGTATATGAAGAGGATACAAACGTAAATAATAATATCATAGAGAATATTAAAACTATCTTTAATACTGTTAATTATATTAAAGGTCAGAATGAAGGAGAGCAAAATAATCTAAACCTGGAAAAGTTAATAATCCAACTGCAGAAAGAAAAGGGGATTTTATTAAGCAGTGATATTATTAAAGTTCTGGTGCAGGCCAGTAACGAGGATTTAGATAAGATTCAGACAGAAACGATTAAAATTATGGACAAGCAGCTTGAGCAGCATATTTTACCCGGTGACGTTCCTAAAGTTCAGGATACGATGGAACAGGAAGTACAGGAGCTTGATTTTAAAAAAGATTACCGTCAGGCTATAATACAGATTCTAAATACTAATATTAAACCCAATATGATTCTGAATGAGAAAGAAACAATTAAAAAACAGAAGGATGCCAGAAACCAGGTTGAACCAATTAAACGTACTGTCCGGCAGGGAGAGATGATTGTCCGCAAGGGTGATATTGTAACAGCGGATGATATTATAGTGCTGGAAGCACTGGGACTACAGAAAGGAAGAATCGATTATTTTAGTATAATCGGTATCATCCTGGTTATATTAATCCTGATTATAACTATAGCCTATTATTTCAGAGAATATGAAGAATCATTCTGGCAGTGTAATAAGAAACTTCTACTGTTGGAATTACTGGTAATATTAATCTTTGTTCTGGCCAAGATAATCAGTATTTTTCAGGGTTCTTATCTGATGTATTTAGTTCCAGTAGCAGCAGCTTCAATTCTGGCGACAGTTTTAATTGGAACTGATATTGCAGTAATTATGACTATAGGACTGAGCTTGCTGGTAGCACTTATCTTTAACAATAGTTATAATGTTGCCCTGGCCAGTTTTATAGGGGGTTTAGTCGGTATCTTCAGTGTTACCAGGGTTAGCCAGCGCAGTGATCTGGTCAGAGCAGGTTTTAATGTAAGTGGGGTGCTCCTGGTCTTGATCTTTGCCATGAACTTATTACAGCCGGCAACTACCAGTAACTGGGTAAATGTATTACAGACAGTGGGAATGGGGGTCTTAAACGGGGTTCTGGTTGCAATTTTAGCCAACGGTCTTTTACCTTATCTAGAAAACGGGTTTGGACTGACCTCATCTGTTAAGCTACTTGAGCTTTCCAATCCCAGTCAGCCGTTATTAAAAAGACTACTTGTAGAAGCACCGGGAACCTATCATCATAGTGTAATTGTAGGTAATTTAGCTGAAACTGCTGCTGATAATATTGGAGCCGATTCACTGCTGGCCCGGGTTGGAGCTTATTATCATGATATAGGAAAACTGAAACGCCCCTATTTCTTTACAGATAATCAGTTTGGTGGGGATAATCCTCATGATAAAATCTCGGCTAATCTCAGTTCCCTGATCATCAAGGCCCATGTTAAGGATGGGGTTGAACTGGCCCGGGAATATAAACTTCCCGAAGATGTGATAGATATTATTAAACAGCATCACGGAACAAATCTAATCTCATATTTCTTCCAGCAGGCTCAGGAAGATGACCCGCACGGAAGTGTGGAAGAGAGTGAATTTCGTTATGATGGTCCCAGGCCCAGGTCAAAAGAAGCTGTTCTGATAATGATGGCTGATATAGTTGAAGCAGCCGTCAGATCAAAGAATTTTGATAAAAATGACCGGAACCGGATTGAAGTCCTGACCAGGGACCTGATCAGGAAGAAATTGATAGAAAATCAGCTTGATGAATCGGATTTAACTCTGAAGGAACTTGATGTTATTACTGAAAGTTTTGTTAAGGTATTAACCGGGATCTACCATCACCGGATAGAATACCCGGAAAACCTAATAAAAGAGATGAAGAGAGCTGATAAAAGTGATTAAAGTTGAGATTAACAACATGCAGCAAAAATTGAAGGTAGATAAGGAACTACGGGAGCTTTTTGAAACAATCTGCCGTAATACAGCCAGGCTTGAGGGGTTTGATCACGGCGAGATCAGTATTGCTCTGGTTGATAATGAGGAGATCAGGGGGCTAAATAAGAAGTATCGCGATGTCGATGAAGCCACTGATATCCTCTCTTTTCCCCTGGGAGATGAAATTCTTGGTGATATCATTATTTCGGTTGAAAGGGCTGTATCTCAGGCTGAAGAATATGGACATTCCCTGAAAAGGGAGCTCTGTTATCTATTAATTCACGGGGTATTGCATATTCTGGGATATGACCACAAGAACACGGGAGAAAAGGATGAGATGCGGAAAAAGGAAGAAAGGGTACTGGGAGAGTTAAATATTATAAGGGATTAAGGTGATCTGTTTTGCGGCTAAAGAGTTTTCTGGATAGTTTTAATTATGCCCTGGCCGGGATAGTTCATACCTTGCGTACCCAGAGAAATATGAAGGTTCATTTTTTCCTGGCCGCTCTGGTGTTGGTTGCCAGTTTAATCTTTGATATCTCAAAAATAGAATTAATAATCCTCTTTTTTACGATTGTATTTGTCATTGCTATGGAAATGGTCAATACCTCGGTTGAGGTTGTAGTCGATATGATTACAGAGGATTACAGTTATCAGGCACGGATAGCTAAAAATATAGCAGCAGGGGCAGTATTTATGGCTGCTTTGAATTCAATTGTTGTTGGTTATCTTATCTTTCTTGATGATTTGCGTGCTCTATCATTATCTGTGATTCATCAGATTAAAAAAGATCCCTTTCATATCATGTTTATTACTCTGGGGCTATTGTTTATTATAGTGATTA
>JADQBU010000062.1 GCA_016278435.1 Halanaerobiales bacterium | reverse complement strand
ATAAAGCGGTTTATCATTATCTTTATATAAATCTTTATCTTTTTTAAAATTTTTTATTTCAACTCTGGCCTGGGCAAAATTTAATCTTTCTTTAATATCAAGACTATACAAAATTTGTAAAGCCCAGACCCGTTCCTGATGCCTTGTAATATTCTTCATAAATACTTCCTTCCCTATCTCAACTGTGGTGGTAATATTCTATCAAGAAATTTTTTTAAGTTACCTTCAATATCCCAGCGAGAGCCAAGAAAATAACCAATAATAGTACAGATTAATATTAATAATGTTTTAAAAAAACCAACAACAAGAAAAATAATACCAAATAAAAAGCCAATCAATCCACCAAGAATTTTACCCTTATTGTTGTAGATTATAATAAGTAAATCCTCTTTCATATTTTTATCCATTGACGACACCTCTATTCTACTCTTGCTGTTTCATGTTCATAGATATCTTCAATTAAGACCTTGACTTCTACAACATTAACTCCGGTAGTCTTCTCAATATAAGATTTGACTATATCCTGTAATTCCCTCGATAGTTCAGGAATAATCGTCCCCTGATGTACTTTTCCTTTAAGAAAAATTTTCAAACCTTCTTCATCGGATTTTAAACTGGTTTCTATCTCCGCTATCTGTTCTTGCTGTTTTGTTATTCCCTGAACAAGATTCTCCAGTGCCCTGAGAGTAATATCTACTTCTCCCAATTCAGTTTTCTTAATAATTGTAGAACCCAGTTTATCCCTGAAAGAAAAGAACGGATATATTAACCAGGCACCGATAATAAAAGCAGCTGTAAATAAGATCCCTGCCTGCCAGTTATTATAAATACTTTCTATAAAATTTAATAGGGAAGTAAAATTGGCCAATCCAAAACTATATATTGCCATAATCAAAGCAACAAACATGAAGAGCAGGGTAATTATGAGAAATGAAAATCTATACCAAAGTTTCATTTACGGCCACCCGCTTTCCTGATATTATTTAACCCGTTTTTCTTGATTTTCTTCTTCTCCAACTTCTTCTTCTTCCTCATCAGCAAAATGAACTCCCTGTACGTGAACATTGATCTCAACAACAGACAGTCCAGTCATGCTTTCAATAGCCTGTTTTACATTGTCCTGAATTTTCCAGGCAACATCTGGAATTGAATATCCATAATCTATTATTACAAAAAGATCAACCGCTGATTCTTTTTCTCCAACCTCTACTTTTACACCCTTGGTCAAGTTTTTACGGCCCAGCATTTCTGCAATACCGCCGGCAATACCGCCACTCATTCCGGCAACACCTTCTACTTCTGTAGCTGCCAGTCCGGCAATAATGGAAACAACTTCATTTGCAATCTTAATTGCACCTAATTCCTGCTCTTTAGTCATTTTTGTTCACCCCTTCAAATTATTTAATAATTTAGATGTTCCTCAATAAAATCAGTATAAAATTCTCCCTTTCTAAAACTGTCATTATTCAATATTGTCTGATGAAAATTTATATTAGTGATTATACCGGTAATCTTCAATTCCTCCAGAGCCCGTTTCATTTTATTCAGCGCACTTTCCCGATCCAGGTCCCAGACAATCAATTTTGCTACCATTGAATCGTAATATGGAGATATATTATATCCAGGATAAATACCACTATCAAACCTTACTCCAGGTCCGCCCGGGATAATTAAGTTATCAATTCTACCTGGTGAAGGACGAAATTTATTATCAGGATCTTCAGCATTAATCCGGCATTCAAGGGCTGCACCTTTGAATTCTATATCCTGCTGTGTACAGTTTAACTTCTCACCAGCTGCAATCCTGATCTGTTCTCTTATTAGATCGATCCCGGTCACAAATTCTGTTACAGGATGTTCAACCTGTATCCTTGTATTCATCTCAATGAAATAATAATTATCATTACTGTCCAGCAAAAATTCTACTGTACCTGCATTTGTATAATCCGCAGCTCTCGCTGCCTTGATAGCTGTCTTGCCCATCTCTTCTCTCTGGTCAGCTGTAAGAGCCGGTGAAGGCGATTCCTCAATAACCTTCTGATGACGCCTCTGTATTGAACAATCCCGTTCTCCCAGATGAATTATATTTCCATGTTCATCAGCCAGAATCTGAAATTCAACATGTCTTGGTTTTTCTAAGTACTTTTCCATATATACCTTGCCATTTTCAAAGGCTGCTTTTGCTTCACTACTGGCCACCTGGATAGCATTTTTTAACATATCCGGGGACTTAACAATCCTCATCCCCTTACCACCACCACCTGCAACAGCTTTAATTATCACAGGATAACCAATCTCTTTAGCTTTTTTTTGAGCAATTTCAATATTTTCGAGTCCGTCTTCATCTCCCGGTACAACCGGAACACCTGATTCTACCATTAGTTCCCTGGCCCGGACTTTATCCCCCATCATAGAAATAGTTTCTGAAGTAGGACCGATAAACTTGATACCACTGCTTTCACATACTTCAGCAAAATGGGTATCTTCAGCCAGAAAACCATATCCAGGATGAATAGCATCAGCACCTGTAACCTCGGCGACACTTACTAAACCGGGAATATTAAGGTAACTCCTGCTGGCACTGGCCGGACCAATACAATAAGATTCATCAGCCAGTTTAACATGCAAAGAATCCCTGTCAACTTCAGAATACACACTAACTGCAGTTATTCCCATCTCTTTCAGTGTCCTGATTATTCTTACGGCAATCTCTCCCCGGTTTGCAACCAGCACTTTATTAAACACTACTTAATCACTCCTCAATTTTTATATAGGTTTGATAACAAAGAGAGGTTGACCGTATTCAACCGGTTCTGCATTACCAACAAGGATATCTACAATTCTACCCTTTGTCTCAGCTTCTATTTCATTCATCAGCTTCATGGCTTCAATAATACAAAGCACATCTCCAGGCTTTATCACATCTCCAACTTCAACAAATGGCTCTGAATCCGGTGACGGTGCCCTGTAAAAAGTCCCTACCATGGGAGATTTAATCTCATTACCGTCCTTATTTTTTTCTTCCTGTTCTGTTTCCTCCCTGACTTTTGTATTTTCACTGTAATCAATAGAAGGTTTAGTCTTAACTTCCAGGGGATGTTTCTTGATTCTGATGCGGTTTCCTTCATCTTCTATATCTATTTCTGATATATCGGTACCTTCTAACATATTTATTAGAATTTTTATATCATCCAGTTCCACCAAAAATCCTCCTTTTTATGCCTTATTTTTATTCTATCTCCTAGATATTAATTTTATCCAATAATGACTTGAATTTCAAGTCCTATCCCGTTTTAATTATTTTTTAACTTTTTTTCAATAATTGTTACATCTTCAAAATCAAGCCCGGTAGTTTTTACTACAATATCCCCAACCCTTGTCACATCTTCTTTCTGCAGACCAGTTGTCTGAATTATTACATCAACACTTCCATCATGAATATAGGCCAGGGCATCTTTAAATCCACGGGCTCTGATTAAACTTTCAATCTCCATTTCTTTTTCCATCTTTTCTGTCAGATTAAGCATTTTTTTCTGTGCTTCCTTTTTGGTGGCTTCATCAGTATTGGGATTATTGATCATCTCCCGGTAAAGATTGATCTGTTCACTCCTGGCTTTATCTCTTTCCAGTCTGTAGTCAATAAAAAAATCACTATCATCAAGGTCAACATTACTATTACTGTCATTTTTGCTTTCTGTCAAATTAACATCATTTGCACTTCCCCTGTTACTACTGGTTGAGCCACCTTCTTCAACAATATTTACCTTTTGAGAAGTTGCCGGGCTTGTTATAAAGTTATCTCCCTGGTAAACAATTATAGAACTGACCATTCCCACCCAGACCATTAATAACATCAACCAGATAAACTTACGCCGAATCATCATAATTTACCTCCTTTGATATGGCAAAACATTTATTTTATAGATCGGTAACCCCAGAAAGTTGCTTACAGCTCTATATATATCATATTTTATTTGACTATCTTCTACCCCCTGAGCAACTATTATTACCCCCTTTATACTGGGCCTTTTTTCCTTTTTTATTACGGGTTTCTCGGCCCCTCCTGCATCTTCGATTATTACCATCTGCTTATCTTCCTGGTCCTCATCGATCTTTCTCTGGCCCCCATTTTGATCAGTTTCATTAGTAATTTTATTAACCTTGTTTAAATTATATTCATATTCATATGTCGAACCTTCATCAACCAGCAACTGTACTTTTACTTTTCCTACCCCTTCCATCAAAGAAAGTGTCTCCTCCAGTTCAGTACTTAATCGGCTACTATAGCTAACTTCCTTTTGATCTACAACTGGTTTTTGTTTAACTACAGGAGCTGGACTGGTTCCCGGGAGAAAGTTACCCAGAAATAAAAAAAATAGCCCCAGAATTCCAAGCAGAATAAGATATTTATTGTTGTCTGGCAATATTTCCTTTAACTTATCAGTTAATTTCAATCTGCTCACTCCCGTTATTATATGTAATTTTAATAATCCGGGGAGAAACCTGAAAAACATTACTTATTTTGTTCTCAATCTTTAACATCTTCTGACGAACCTCAACTACATCTTCCATAATATCAGCAGTTGATTGACCTTGATCAGACTCCTCCTCATCAAATGCAATCGGTTTAATCTCTACATTTTCAACATTATTGCTGAGAATCGAAACCTGTATTTCTTTTAAGTTATATTCTTTATCAACCATAACATTTATATTATTTTTGCAACCGGGAAACTCCAGTTCAACCATATCTTTTATCTGGCTGGTTACCTTTTCTGTAAAAAATCCTGATAGTATTGTCTGGTTGGATGCTTCTATCTGTTCTCCCTGTTCTTTTAGTTGATCCCATTGTATATCCATTTCTCTTTCCGGTATTATGTTATAAAAAGATTGGAAAGAACCATTAAATAATGACGCCAATGGTGAAATGAAGATAGCTATTATAAAAAATCCCATAACAACTCTAACATATTTGCGCATTTCATTGTCAGGTAAAAACATCTCAAGGAAAGTAGTTATCAGGACTATAAATATTATATTTTTTACCCAGTTTATAATTAGCTCCATACGATCACCTCATCATCACAGTTAGATTTGCTGTCCCCACAATTACAGTTATTGTTATAAAGAACATGAAAGCTACAGTGATAACAATCAAAAAAACCAGCAACAGACTGTTACCCAGTCCATTCAGCATTTCAACCATCCTGGGGTCACCTATAGGCTGGATCAAGGCTCCGGCAAATTTGTAAATAAAAACAAGGGCTATCAGCTTAATGATGGGGTAGATTACAATCACAATAATTGCAATCACTCCAAATATATTCAGAGCATTTTTTATGACCAGGGAACAACTGACAATCAGATCAACAGCATCAGAAAAAATACCTCCAATAACTGGTATAAAAGTCCCGGTTAAATATTTTGCTGTCCTTAAAGAAAGGCTGTCAGAGAGAGCAGCAGCACCTCCCTGTAACATCAAACCCCCGATTAAAACCATTAACAATAAACTCAGGGCCCCCATACTGATTTCTTTCATCAGACTGGCCAGTCTGGAAATACGAAACTGATCAGAGATGTTATTTACAATTCCCAGTATGGAAGATATAAAGATCAGGGGCAGAATAAATTTCTTGATTACAGTTGCCATGGTCGAAACTATTAGATAAGTTAAGGGGTGGAAAATCGCTGCAGAAGCCAGTGCTCCCATACTTACCAGCAATGTCAGTAAAACAGGGAGTAATGCAAGCATAAATGACACCATGTAGTCAACCGTTCTTACCCCCAGATCAATTGCCATTTTAAATGACTGTAGCATCAGAGTTGCCAGAACAAGAAATAATAATAGATTTGCTGTTTTACTGATAGTTTTACTGGAAAAAGAACCATGAAAGACCTGCAGAATAGCTCCGATTACCCCAAGAATTATAATCTGGCCCAGAATATACATGTTAGCTGTTACTTCCTGACCCAGATACTTGATTAGAGATTTTATAATCTGTTTCCAGTTTAAATCCAGATCACCCCGGACAAAGCCCAGAATTAAATCCTTAATATTTAACCTGGGTAGAAGGTCACTGGCTCTCTGGTTAATACTATTGACCTCCTTCTGTAACTGATCCAGATTAATATTGTTCAATTGCTCCAGAATTATATTTTCATCTTTAAGTGAATCTATGGCATCGTTTGAACTGTTTTTCGAAGTAGCTGAATAACTTTCTGCGGCGAAAATCAACCCAGTACAGTTTACAATTATCAGGAAAGTAAGCAAAACCAGCACAACTAAAGAACTAATTTTCATACCTAACACCCAATCTTATGGAATTAAATCAATGATAGTTTCAATCAATGAAATCATGATCGGTATCGCCAGAAAAAGAATAATAATTTTTACAGACATTTCAATTTTAGAAGCCAGAGCATTTTCACCTGCATCCCTGGTTATCTCAGCCCCGAACTCACCAATATAAGCAATACCGACAATTTTAATAATAGTATTAAAATACATAATATCAACTCTGGCTTTTTCTGCCAGCTGGCGCAGCAGGTCAATTACCATCCCAACCTGCCCAATTACCAGTACCAGGATAATAATTCCAGAAACCAGGCTTAACAGAAATGCTAATTCCGGCCTTTTCTGCCTGATAACAATAATTAAGATTGAAGAAATTACTGCCAGTCCTACAATTTTAAATATAATCATTAGACTCACCTAAAACTTGAAGACAGCACGGACATCATTAAAAAGCTGATTTATCAGTCTGATTACCACCATTAATACAATTATTACCCCGACCAATGTTAACATCTGGGCCTGCTCTTCCTTATCTGCCTGTTTTAGTACTATATTAATTACAGAGATAAATATGCCAAGTCCTGCAATTTTAAAAATTAAATTAATGTCCAAAATACTCCCCTCCTAGTAAAACAGAATTATCAAAAGCAAACTCATCAATACACCAGAATATCTATATAGCTTAACCTTCTTTTCTGCTGCCTTTACTGCCTTTTCTTCACATGCTGTAAGTTTATTAAGTGTCATCTCATTAATCTTTCGCTGAGCTGTCAGGTCAGAACTGCCGATCTGCTGTGCCCATTCCTGCAACACTTTCAGGGTATCCTTTTTAAGATCAAGTTCATATCTGTATTTCTTTATGACCTGATCCCATATATCCGAAAAAATCTTTTCTCTCTTTGCAGCAAGAATTTTTGAGGCATCTGTGAACAAATTGGAAACCGGGGCTTCAGTTCCTACCGCAGTTTTTTTCAAGGCATCTGCCAGAATTGTCTGTTGATATATAATCTCAGTATTAAACAAATTAATTGCCAGCTGTAATTCTCGTAAATTTTTTACCCGCAAATTATAACGATTGGCATTAATCCACCCCAGAGCAGTTCCCGAAAATAATACCATCAAAGAACCCAGCATTTTAAGCCACATCTAACCAACCTCCTCTCCCCGGGAGTTAAGAATTTTTTCTACTGTACCAACTCCCTTTCTTTTACTTAAGATAATAAATCTTTCAAAAATCTTATTATCAAGGAGGCTCTTTAAGGCTGGTCTGAGTTTTATCGAATTCAAATTATAGCCGTGAACAGTAGTCAGTATACTTACTCCAGCAGTCAAGGCTTCAGTCAGTGCTCTAACATCACTCATTTTTCCTACCTCATCTACTGCAATCACTTCTGGTGACATTGATCTGATTAAAATCATCATCCCCTCATCCTTGGGGCAATTATCCAGTAGGTCAGTCCTTTTGCCAATATTCTTCTGAGGAACTCCTCTGCAGGCTCCCCCAATTTCTGACCGTTCATCAACAACACCCACCCTGTGACCCTTAATACCCATTTTACTATTCCCATCACTCAAAATCCTGACCAGGTCCCTTAAAAGTGTCGTTTTGCCGCAAATAGGTGGGGAAATTAGCAGGGTATTGAAAAGGCGGTTGTTTTTATAATCATAAATTTTGTTGATTATATCCTCGCCTATTCCAATAATTTCATGGGCAAGCCGGTAATTTAGACTATTAATATCCTGTATAGAATCTATCCTACCATCATTGATGACTGCCCGGCCGGTAAAACCTATTCTATGTCCCCCTTCAACCGTAATAAATCCTTCCCGTAGCTGTCTTTCCACTGCATAGAGAGAATTATCTGTCAGAATTAACATAGCCCTTTTAAAATCATCTTTTTTTACTATATATGGCCTGTCTTTTGAGTTTATTCCTTCCAGAAAGAAATTATTATAATAAGTAATAATCTCAACCGGTCTATTTACCCTGAGCCTGATTTCAAGCAATCTATCTTCGGTTTCCAATTTAAATTTCACTAATAATGTTTTGATGTTACCTGGAATAAATTTAAAAATATCGTGCTCCATTTTCTAACCTCCGGGTTTGTCCATTTATATATAATTAATATTAATCTAAAAGTTAAACTATGCATAAAAGGCGTGAAATGTGAAAAGATAAAATTGGAGGTGTGGTAATGAATAATAACAATAAAGTTACAAGCTATTCTGTTGCCGGACTGGGTCTAGCCGTTTCAGCTCTGGGGTTAAAGATGTTGCCAAAGAGTCTAGGAGCAGGTATAATCGGTTTTGGAGCAGCTCATGTCCTGCTGGGTTTACTGGACACACAGAGACCTTCAGTAAGAAATAGTTTCTAATTTCCACCTCCAGAAATAAAAAATGGCGGGGGATATATCCCCCGCCTGTATCATGTAATAAAGCTTATTTATTTAATTTAATAATTAAGCCCTCTCAATATATTCGCCTGTTCTACTGTCAATCCTGATAACATCTCCCTCGTTAATAAAGAGCGGTACCTGAACAACCAGCCCTGTGGTCATAGTTGCCGGCTTTGAACCACCAGAAACAGTATCACCTTTAATACCTGGCTGAGTTTTATCAACCTCCAGTTCAACAAAAGTAGGTAGATCAATATCAAGTGGAACCCCTTCATACATAGAAACGGTTAATGTCATATTTTCAACCAGGTATTTAACCTTATCACCTAGTTGTTCCTCACTAAATGATATCTGCTCATAATTCTTATTATCCATAAAGATATAATTACTACCATCCCAGTATAAAAACTGCATCTCCCTTTTCTGGACATGGGCCCGGGGTATTTTTTCTCCGGCCCTAAAGGTTTTATCAACAACATAATCTTCCTTGAGATTGCGTAATTTAGTCCTGACAAAGGCTCCACCCCGACCGGTTTTAGAATGCTGAAAACTCTCAACAATATAAACCTCTCCATCTAGTTCAATTGTTAATCCATTGTGAAAATCATTGGTAGATATCATGCAAATCCCCCTCTTACAAATATACATTAACATTATAGCACTTTCACGGTATAAAAAAAATATCTGGTAGGGAAGCTGGTAGGGAAGCTAATTTAGTAAACTTTCTTTTAAGTGGTTATAGTTCTATCAGGTTCCTGGTGGCAGTATTTAATCTCTCACAGCCATCTTCTACCAGGTACAGGTCATCCTCGATCCTGACCCCACCCCAGTCCGGGATATAAATACCCGGTTCATCCGTGATTACCATACCGGCTTTAAGAAGATCATCTGAAGAATAGGACACACCCGGTTTTTCATGGACCTCTATTCCCAGCCCATGACCCAGTCCGTGGCCAAAATTATCTTTAAATCCTGCATCATTGATAATATCCCTGGCTATTGCGTCTGCTTCCCGCCCTGTCAATCCGGGTTTTATTTTTTTAATAACCTCCAGATGTGCTTTTAGTACAATATCATATATTTCGTGCTGTC
>JADQBU010000022.1 GCA_016278435.1 Halanaerobiales bacterium | reverse complement strand
TCTGATAGGGAAATGCTCCCCCTGGACATTGTTCAGGAAGGGGAGCAGGTACACATATTCTCTGACCTATTCTTAGCCGATAAGGATCGAGTCCTGGGTTAGCAGCAAGTAAGGCCTGGGGTACGATTCCAGCTCTCCTTGATATACCATATACTGTATCACCAGCTTTGATAGTATAGAGGTACCCACCCGGACAGGGCCCGGTAGGAGTTACTGGTATACAGATTTGCTGACTAAGCTGTAAATTGGTCGGTTCTATACCCGGATTGGCTTCAATTATTCTCTCAACAGATATATTGAAACGTCTGGAGAGTCCGTAGAGTGAGTCGCCGGGTTTAATAGTATAAACAGTTCCACCTGGACAATTGGGCATCTGAAGTCCTCCTTTCCTTTGCTTTATATTTACATCTTATTTTAATATATTAGAAAAAGGGAGTAAGGGTTCTTAATGAGGATTTCATAATTAAAAAAGCCCGGTTAAGGGCCTTTTTGAGTGTAATTTATTTTTCTGTTATCCTGGTTTTTTATTTTTGCTGATTATCTTCAACTACCAGTTTTGATTTATTCAGAGCATTTAATAACTGATCTTCCGGTGCTTCATAAGGATCGTCCCATTCCTTATCTACAATCAGTTTGGCTAACTGGGCGTGGCCAGTAAGTATTTGTTGCAGGCTATCTTCACACATCGCCCTGAATTCAGGAGTGGGAGAGGCAAGTGTAGCATTAAGATAGGCATTAGCACCTGCTGTTGCAGAAGCTATCATATTATTGGCGATTACCTCATCAGAGATATCTGTTCTTTCTTTGACCTGGTTTCCTAAAATAGACACGTATTATTCAGCCCCCTCTACATTGGTTACATTGTTTTCATTAATAAATTGCTGGATTCCATTAATTCTGTCTTTGGCGGCCATGACGGCTGTATCTGCCTGTTTTTTTAATTTTTCATCAGTGATTAAAGTCTGCATGGATTTGGCTACAGCCAGGCCGTCCTTTTCCATCTTTAATAACCCGGTGAGAGTTAATACTTCACTATCTGCTAATTCTCTCATTCAAACACCTCCATTTATTTTCTAAAATTATTTTCCCTGTATTTCACTAAATTTATACATTATTATCCCCCGAATAAAAATTTAATAATTCAGGCAAATTATAATTAGCTAAAAGTTGCTATGAGGTTTTTGATGAGAAGGGTTTAATCAGGTAACTAGATTTCTATAGATGATTAAGGGATATCTAGTATTTTAATCTGATTTTCGATTTCCCTTATTCTATTTTCATTTAACTTGCGTATAAAGTCAATAAATAATTGCTGCCACTCTACCTCAACATCCTTTTTATTGAGTATTCTTTCTGTCTGATTTAATTGATTGAGTTTTGCATCTTCCTGGAAAACTACTTTGCCCAGCAGAGCCAGTTCAACATCTGTTAAAGTATTATAAAGTTCTTGAAATTCGTCATCAAATAGACAATCAGCTTCCAGGATATCAATTAAATCTCCCAGGGATTTAACTGCGGAGGTAATTATCTTAATCTTATCTCTGGTGTCTGGACAGTTCCTGATTTTATCAGTTAGCAGGCGAAATCTATCATCACTCATACCGTTTCCTGAGATAAAAGTGATTTTTTCCTGTAGCTCATTTTTGTCCCTTTCACCAGGTTCAATTATAATTATATTTTGCAGAGAATCGTTTTTTTCTGCGTTGATTACCCTGGGAGTTAGAAATGATCTGTATTTTTTGATATAGCCTATTAGTCCGGATTTATTAATTTTAAAAACTTCTATTAATCTAGCAACTGATTTTTTAATATAGTTCTTAATTTCAGTAGGCATTACTTCTGTAAATTTTTCTTTGATAAGCAGAAATTTTGATTCTGAAATCTTTAAATAATCGGTATCATCAGGAGCATAATCATCCAGCATTAAAGAGAAAAGGCAGTTATTAATTAACACTTCAAATATATTGATATGTGATTCACGATAATCAATATCATAAATTCGGCCGTAGTTTATTAAAACCTTTTTTATTTCTTTTTCAGAAAAATATTTACAGAATTGAGTTTCGGTATTAAGGTTCTCCAGATAGTTTTTGATATAAAAGACACCCTCAACCTTCATATCATCAAAGAGGAGAGGATAATCCAGCATCGTCATCGTGTTCTGGGCATTGAAGACTACATCATATTTACTGAAGAAGTCAGGCAGAGCTTCATCTATGGAAGTATTATAAACTTCCAGTGGAATTTTTAGTTTGTTTTCTTTGACTTTATCAAATAATAGCTTTGTTTCCTTAAAAGTTGACATTAAAAGCTCCAGTCCTTCTTCATAAATTGACTTCAGGTTCTTTTCCTGCAGGAGAGAGACACTTTCTCCGGGCTCAGAAAGGCTGGCAAGCCGGGTATCAAGTGCATATAGCAGGGAACTCTGGATCTGTTCTGCTGTTTCAATCTTGACAGAAGTGCTTTTCCCATCAGTATATCTTAAAATTAGATCCTTTAAGAGGAACATGAACTGCTGTCTGATATTGTAAATTTCTGGATTACTTATGATTCCAACTCTTTTTGCTTCCTGGAGAAGTGAGAGGGTATAATGATATTTACTCAGATTTTTCTTGTTGATTTCTGTATTTACAATTAATTTATTATTCATAATTATCCTCCTCCCTGGTATCCTGAAGATGGAATTTGTTTTCTTTAAACTCCCTGACTAGCTTTTCAAGTTCCCGACCGGAAAGCAGGTCTATTGAACCCTTACAGGTATCATTGTAAAGGTTCATGATTATATCAACTAATTCATCATCAGCGATTTCATCCTGGGTTTCGGTCTTGATATAATAAAATATTTCGTGAAGGTCGGTAATAGTGGATGGATAGTTTTCCTGGTCGATATAAGGTGAGGTACAGAGTCTGCCTATAATTTTTTGTGTTATTTTCGTACTTAATTCAACCCGGCCACAGTTCTGTAAAATATTATTTCTTTCCCTGATAATCTCCAGGGTGGCCTGGGGGGATAAAGTTAAACCATATTTTTTGGATTTTCTGTTGGTTTTAAGGAGAGTAGATATCATCTGGTTAGTTGGGTTAAAAAAGTCGGGTAAATTCATTTACATCCTCCTCTCGATACAAATTTGATAATCAACCGCTAATGAATCAGAAAACCTCAGAGAAAAATTAGAAAAATCCTTGACATTAATCAGAATATATGATATACTAAAGATTTAATAAAATAAATATAGTGCATTATATAATAATATACATGATATTTTTTAAGAAGTCAAATATTATTTTAATTAATTAACAAAATGTAAAAAAAACAAAGACCTGAGGAGGTCTTTTTATTTATGTAGTTAAATGACCTCTAAAAAGTAGTTGACAGAGCAGAAAAAATAGAGTAGAATGAATATTAACATATGTAATAGGTGAATATATAACAACTATTACAACGAAATAAAAGAAAAGAGGAAAATAAAAATGAAAGGAAACATATCTTTAATCGGAAACTACGGTTCGGACTGGATCAGGTACAGTGATTATGAATTTAAAGAAGCTTCAGACGGGGATGTCTATATAACTCCGGCCGGGGAAGCCTCTTATACCATGTATAATCCATTCAATGTCGCTGAGGATTTGATAATTGACTTGATAAATATTGGAGATCTGGCCTTAAAGCTTGAAAAAAATGAAGATAAAAATGAGAGAAAAGAATTAATAAAGGAAATACTGCTATTTACCAGAAAATATGGATTAATTGGTTTGATATGTGCCAGTGTCTACAACCGGGATATTATTGGTGATGATATCGTGCTATTGATCGAAAATAATATCATAACCGGTGAAAAGATGATGGAAGAAAGTAAATATGTAGAGCAGTTTATCCCTTTTGTGGAAAAAGGGGATGTAGAATTCAGAAGGTATAAAAATAATGTTGATGTAGTAAAGAGAGAAGATTCTCCTAAATATCATGGGAAACGTCCGGTTGTACTGGATCTTGTATTTTCTAAGTTTTATACAGAAAAACTTAACTGGATAATAGATTTTGCTAAGTTGATATCTTCACATTTTAATCAGTTGCTGATCTATAAAAATACAACCGGGCAATTAACTGAAAATGTTACCATCATGGCCGGGAAATTTCATCCTCATAAAATCGGTTTTACTATAGATCAGTTAGATGAAACTAATATATCCTGGGACTTTGATTCACTTAAGACTACCATTGAAACAATATATGCCTTTGCAGTTACAGATGAAACTACCAGAATGGATAGATGTAAACACTGTAATAGTGTTTATATAGCCAGTAATGTCAGAACAAAGTACTGTAGTAGTTCCTGCCGTAACCTGGCCAATGTGCAGAAAAGTAGGGAAAGAAAAAAGGGATAGCCTCCGGGTTATCCCTTCACTAATTTACTACTAAACCATTTCTCATGAATGAATTTATGGCCCGGGTTAAAGCCCAGCTGCGCCGTTTTTTTGTTCTGGGGGGGAGAAGATAGTGAAAGTGCTGAAAATGGACTACTTAAATTTGGGCCTTTAACGGTTGATTTAGACGGGTACCGGGTATATAAAAATGATAACGAAATAAATTTAACAACAACTGAATTCAAGATATTGAGATTGATGGCACTTGAACCCGGGCAGGTATTTACCAAAAAACAGATCTTTAATAAAGTCTGGGGAGATGATTTTATTGAGGCTGATAATAATTTGATGGTACATATCAGAAGACTCAGAACCAAGATCGAAGAAGACCCTCAGAATCCTCAGTTTATTAAAACGATCTGGGGTATTGGCTACCGTTTTGCAGGTGATGAATAATGTACAGGCTGGAGTTAATCCTATCATCCTTCTTGCTTCTTCTTTCCTTTTCACTTTTTTCCCTACTGAAATTGGATCCATTAACTTTCGGCATTATTATCCTATTAATATTAATTGCTGTTATTATATTGTTTTTAAATGTAAGGAAAAAAATAAATCTGGATTCAATTCTTAAACAGGCTCATGATATCAGAACCCCACTGACATCAATACTGGGATATGCTGAAGCCTTAAAGGATGACCTTGCTCTGGATGAAGTTGAACGGGAAAGATATTTAAATATACTGGTAGCTAAATCGGAGAACTTAAAGATGATGATAGATGAGATATTTGAAATGGCCCGGTTGGATGCCGGAGATTTTGAACTTGATTTTCAGGTACTGGACCTGGCTGAACTAATCAGAGAATGTTTAATTGAATTTCTACCCCGGATTAGAAAAGACATTTAGCTACAGAGATCAATTTACCGGAAGAAGAATGCAAAATTTATGCTGACCGGTTAAGTGTAGAGAGAATAATTGAAAATATATTAAAAAACAGCCTGCAGCATAGTAAAAGGAGGGATTGAATTGGTTACAGTAATCGAAACTAAAAACCTTTGCAAAAACTATGGCCTCCAGAAAGCGGTTGACAATGTTGATATTACTGTTAAAGCAGGAGAGATATATGGTTTTCTGGGACGGAAGGGTTTGTCGAATCCTGAAATATTATGTACATATTTAGCACTTTTAGAGATGAAGAAAATAATGGAATTAATAATATTGAATCAATGTGGGAAAGGTGATATAATTAATCTTGTAGTATTGAATATAATTTATTTCCAGAAAATTTTGTAGGTAATTAATGTGCAATTAAAATCTGGACATAAAGATAAGATCAAAGAAATACTAAAAGAACATATAATGTGTATCTTAAAAAATTTTATTATATATAATTTGTAATGATTAAAAAGAGTTAAAGGGGGGACAGTCTCGTGGAAAAAACAATAACTAAATTAGAAATTAATAAGTACCTGGAGGACATTAAAAATAAAGTGATTCCTGAGATTTCTCCTGAAAAAATATATTTATTTGGTTCATATGCCACCAATCACTATGATAGTGAAAGTGATATAGATTTGTTTTTTGTTGTCAATAATAATGATTCCTTAAGAAAAACACAAAGAAAAATTAGCAGTTTATTAAAGGATAGGCTAATACCTATTGATATAATAGTGTATTCGCAAGAAAAAATGGAAAGTCATAAAAATATTATAGGAACTCTTCCATATAGAATTAAACAGGAAGGTGAACTAATTTATGAAAAATAAAGAAGTAAAAGAGATTAGCAAAAAATGGATAAAAAAAGCTAAAGAAGATTTAATAACTGCTGAAACATTATTAGATTCACCTGAAGAAAGGCTCGAATTTTTAACTGCATCTATTGGTTTTCATAGTCAGCAATGTGTTGAAAAATGCTTGAAAGCAATTCTAACATTTAATCAAAAAGATTTTAAAAGAAGTCATGATATTCATTATCTTCTTAATTTAAGTGAAGATGAAATAGACTCAAATAGTTCTAATAAAATTCGAGAAAATGCTGACATGCTAAATGATTTTGCTGTCAATGCCCGTTATCCTGGTGATTATGAAGATTTTAATATTGATGAAAGTGAACAGTCATTTCAAATAGCAAAATTAGTATTTAATATAGTTAAAGATGTTATAGATTAGAGTGAAATCATAAGGGAGTATTTCAAGAATAGATATAAATTAAGGCCAGGGTATAATGAGAACTGAATTATTTTAATTGATAATATCTTATATAAATTGAATGAAGAGGAGCCCCTAGATATGGGGGCTTCTTTTTTATAAGTAATAAAATATGGCAAAGTTATTTGATTTATTAGTATTTATTAGTAATAACTTATAATGAGGATTATTTGGAAGATAAAATCGTGTTGTACTTTAAAACCGTTGGAAATCAAATTTGACGTATAAGTGTTAGGTATATATAATAGTACCTATCAATCGGACAGTGTCCCAGACAATGTCCCGGACACTGTTCTAAGCATATGCAAAAGTCAGGAGGATATTATGACAAAAAATGATCTGGATACTAAACAAAAAATAATAGATGCGACTATTGAATTGATTAAAGAAGAAATGGATGTCAAGAAAATAACTGTAAGGGGTATAGCCAGAAGAGCGGGTATTGCTAAAAGTATGGTTAACTATTATTTTGATAGTAAAGAGAGTCTTATTGACAGTGCAGTGCAGTCTTTTATCAGCACTGTTATCAGTAAAGGGGATAGAAAGTTGAAGGAAGTTGATTTAACTCCAGAAGAGAGATTAAGAACCAGGGTAAAACAGGCAGCAGGTTTTCTGGCCTATAATCCCGGTGTTTCAAGAGTTTCAATTTTGAGTGATCTTCGTAATGGTAATATAGATGACAATAGCAGTCAGTCAGTTAAATCAATTTTTGTTAAGCTTAAAGATATTTATGGAGATAAAAAGGAAGATACGGATTTATTTATAAAGGCTCAACAGTTATTAGCTGCTTTGCAGGAGATGTTTCTCCGGGCTCATGTTTTTAAAGAAGAGACCGGGATTGATTACTATGATGATGAACAGAGGGATAATTTGATGGATAAGATTATTAATAATGTGTTGAGTGATCTAAAAAATTTCGAATAAGAATTACAAATTATAAACCGGGAGTGGAAAAAATGGGTTTAATTAATGTGATTAGAAGGTATCTGCCGTTAATATTGGTGGTTGTAGGAATAATAATAGTGACTTACTTTTTATTAATCAGACCCTGGTCGTTAAGGCTGGGAGTGAAGTCAAAAGAACTGGATATACCCCTGACGGGTGATGGTCTGGTTTCAACACCGGGAATGGAATATATGCAGGCTATTACTATTAATGCTCCAGCCGAGATTGTCTGGAAATACTTAATTCAGGTAGGTTATCAACGGGCAGGTTGGTATAATCTGGATTTTATCAACCGCTTATCGGGCAAAGATTATTTCTATGAAAATAATAAGTCTGCCGACAGGGTTATTCCGGAGTTGCAGAATTTAAAAGTTGGAGATAAGATTTACCTTAATCCCCAGTTATGCCTGGATGTTAATACCCTGACAGATAATAAAGATATGCTGCTTACTGTCAATGAAGGAGATAAATATCAGGTCTCCTGGATATTTAGTTTAAAGGAAGTTGAACCTGATAAGACCAGATTTTATGTTCGATGGCGGAGTGATTTAGGCAATAGTTTTATGCTTAACCTGATGAACATCTTGTTTATCGAACCGGGTTCTGCCATTCAGCAGTCGGCGATGTTAAGGGGTATTAAAAGCCGGGCCGAAAAGGATTATGAAAGTAGTTTGTAATAAAATAGTGTTGACAATCCGTGAAAAGTGGGATATACTATAAATGTGCATATGCACAAAATGAACCTGGGAGGGATGCTATGCCGCGGTGCAAAAAAAAGAGATGTTGCCGGAGATTAGATAATGAAAGAATATTTAAACCTATCGGCATTCCTTTAAAACAGCTGGAAATGGTAGGAATTGAACTGGATGAGTTTGAAGCAATCCGCCTCTGTGATCTGGAAGGTATGAGTCAGATAGAGGCTGGAGAACAGATGCAAATTTCCCGGGGAACGGTACAGCGTTTACTTCAGTCAGGTAGAAAAAAGATTGCTTATGCACTATTAAATTTGCATGGGATTAATATCAAGAATAAACAGGAGGGATAAATGATGAGAATTTGTATGCCGACATTGGGTGGAAAGGGTTTAGAAGATCAGGTATTTGATCACTTTGGTTCTGCCAGTTTTTTCACAATATATGATACAGAGAAAAAAGAAGTAGAGGTTGTAGAAAACAGTAATCAACACCACAGCCATGGAGCCTGTCAGCCTTTAAGCGCAATTGACGATCAAAATATTGATGTTATTTTAACCAGAGGTATGGGTGCCCGGGCTGTAAGCTTTTTAAATGAAGGTGGTATTAAAGTATACTTACTTGAAGGTAAAACAGTTAAAGATGCTATTGAGAAATTTGAAGCTGGTGAACTGCAGGAGTTAAGTGCTGCAGGTGCCTGTCAGGGTCACGGCTGTCACTAAGAAATCCAGTTAAATTTTATTTATCAGACAGGGATAGCTCACAGGGAGCTGTCCTTTTTTTTGAAGGGATATGTCCTTTCTGGTATAATTATATTTATATAAAGATAAAGTAGCCGGGAAAGGAGTGGAATCAAATGAATAATCACCGTTTCCAGAAGTATATAATTATTTTTTTTCAGTTATTATTGATAACAGCGGTAGTAGGTAATATAATTGCTGAAAACTGGTTAAATCTCTTTACATCTATTCTGGCCCTGGTTTTAATATCTTTACCCAATTATCTTTCCAAAAAACATTATCTATATATGCCTTCATTTTTACAGTTTGTTGTAATCTTATTTACCTTTGCTGCTCTTTATCTGGGCGAACTGAGATCTTATTATTATAGATTCTGGTGGTGGGATAACATGCTACATGTTATCTCAGGGATAATTCTTGGTTTTATCGGTTTTATTCTGGTCTATATTCTCAATCATGAGGAAAACATTAATGTTGTTTTAAGCCCATTTTTTATAGCCCTGTTTTCTCTCTGTTTTGCTATTGCGATCGGTGTTTTCTGGGAAATTTTTGAATTTGCTATGGATTCTATTCTTGGCCTCAATATGCAGAAATCAGGACTTGTTGATACTATGTTTGATTTAATGGTAGATAGTACAGGGGCCTTTATTACTGCTATTATTGGTTTTATATATATAAAAACAAAACGTCCCTCCCGTTTTCAGCAGGTAGTTACAGAATTTATAGAAAAAAACAAAGAAATTTTTTTTAATGAAGACAAAAATAATAATTAAAAGTTCTGACATTTTTCCTCTATAGTAGCAATTTTATTTACTGGAATATAGTATTTGATCTTTGTCTCAGGATTAACTAAAA
>JADQBU010000343.1 GCA_016278435.1 Halanaerobiales bacterium | reverse complement strand
ATATAGCACAGCGCAAAAAAAATTACTGGCCGCTTAAATATCTGGGGATATCTGAATCACAGCTGCTGAATTCCAATTACAGGCATAAGGCTTTAAATGCCCTGCAGAAGATGACCGAAGATGTTAAAAAACACATCCAGGGGCTTGTTGATTATATGCAGGCTATTCCTGAGAGTCTGCCAGGGTACAGGAGGTTTTTCGCTGTAAATAATGCCCTGGGTCTGGCTACCCTTGGTAAGATGGAAGACAATCCCCGTATTTTTTATGGTGAAAATAAAGTTAAGGTGCCGAAATTAAAATTTTTAATGATCATTAAAGCACCGGAAGAAAATTTTTACAAATTAAGCAGTTTCTATCTGGATAGTATGGAACTGAATGTATAAACCCCTTCATTTCGGGCAATAATGTCAGTTGAAGGGGTGATTTATATGCCGGGTTCCAGTCCGTTTATCATCGGTATTCTGATTGGATTAATAAGTGGAAACTTATCACTTGCGTTATTGACCACCGGGTTAACATTTTTGATCTGGGGTTTTAAACCTGGGAAGAATTTTATTATAATATCAACTGTACTACTGGTTATTGTGACTGGAAATATAAATTTTGAAATAATATTTATATACTTTCTAACTCTGGCCTGGCTGATTAAAGGAAGTAGTTATAACCACAACTATCTTTATATATTTTCGGCTTTAATATCTTTCCTGCTATTACCACTCTGGAATAATATTCTGGGTACCCTGCCGGCCCAATTTTTAAATGAGGTAAATATTGCCGGGGAAATTTTGCTCCTTACAGGTTTAATTCTCGGTGTACAGAGGGGCTTTAAACTCTGGCGGGAGGAAAAAAATGAAGATAAAACAGTTAGGTTTTTGCTCTATTTTTTACTGGCTTCTGCCGGCATTTACGGGGGTAAGTGGGTATTATTATTCTGGATCGGAGGAATTATACTATCTTATTATCTGGAGAGAAATAACCTCAAAAAGGGGATTCCAGGGAGGATAACTGTATTTCTGTTAATTTCTCAGGCAGTTGTAATGGGTTATTTACTGGTCCCTGTTAACCTATTTATAGTCGTAATTTTATTTGTCCTTATTACTTATCTTTTCCTGCGCAGAAGACAGGCAATAACGATGGAGATAGTTTATTTTTCCCTGCTGCTGGGAATCATTGCCAGCAGGATGGGATTATTAAAGTAAAGCAAATTGAAAAAGGTGATGCCGAGAGTGGACAGAAAAAAACTAACCAAAAAAGAGATGAAACAGGAAGAGATGAAACAGGAAGAGATGAAACAGGAAGAACAGTACCACATATTTACAGTGGTTAATCCTGTTTCTGACGGTGGAAAAACCGGGAAAATCTGGCCTGGATATTTTGAGAAATTCGTCGAAAGAGGTATTGAACTGACAGTAAAGGAGACTAAATATTCTGGACATGCTGTGGAACTGGTCAGGGAGGCCCTGGAAAGTGGTTTTACAAGAATCATGACTGTAGGTGGGGACGGTACGGTTAATGAGGCTGTAAATGGCATGTTCAGACAGGGAGAGCTGGTAAACCCGGACACTGAATTGATAATATTTTCCCGGGGGACCGGTTCAGATTTTGTGCGTTCACTGGGTATATCCGGCAGTTTTGAAGATATAGTCCAGTTAATAAGAAGAGGTAAAAGAACTTTTTTTGATCTGGGGTTGGTTACTTATGTAACACAGTCCGGAACAGAGGAAAAGAGATATTTCATTAATGTTGCTGATGCCGGCATGGGTGGAGCAACTATCTACAATCTGAAAAATAGTTCTGCTGATTTAGGTGGAGTAATGACCTATCTATATACAGCCCTGAAGACACTGGCAACTTATCATAATAAGGCTTTTACCCTGAAGGTCGACGGCCGGGAGGTATTAAACCGTTGCCTGAATAGTATTATGGTTGCAAATGGTGAATATTTTGGTGGGGGGATGAAGATTACCCCGGGTGCAGATCTTCAGGATGGTGAATTTAACATCTTGATCATCGGTGATTTAAATAAACTGGAAGTTTTAATAAATTTGTATAAAACATACAGGGGAACCCACCTCTCTCATCCTGGTGTGGAGATGATAAAAGGTAAGAAAGTAGAGATTAATTCTATTCAGGAGACCTGGCTGGAGATAGATGGAGAACTGGTTGGAAATCTACCTGCAGTCTTTGAAATAATTACCAACAGGCTGCCGGTTTTAATTATTTGAGATGGTTTACTTTTATATTTTTATGTTATAAAATTAAAGTAAGGAGAGGAGAATGAGCCAATGAATTTTCTTATTATAACAGGTATGTCTGGGGCAGGTAAATCTGTAGCCCTTGACTTTTTTGAGGATAAAGGTTACTTCTGTGTTGATAATCTTCCTCCTGCTCTAATTTCTAAATTTGCTGAATTAGTACTTCATTCCGAATACAGTAAGGTTGCTGTTGTTTGTGATGTCAGGGGCGGTAAGTTCTTTGATGCACTCTTTAATAAACTATCATACCTGGAAGAGAAAGAGATAGATTATGAGATTCTTTTCCTGGAGTCATCTGATAGAAGTCTGATCAAAAGATATAAAGAAACACGCAGACGCCATCCTCTGGATGAGGAAGGGAGTGTTCTCGATGCTATTCAAAAAGAGAGGGCTCTGCTTGAAGAACTCCGGGGTAAAGCCAATGAGATAATAAATACAACAGATATAGGTATCAAAAAATTCCATCAGGAACTGGAACGGATATATACATTTCAGCAGCAGGATAAGAAAGGCCTTTCTATTTCAATAACATCATTTGGATTTAAGTATGGAATTCCTCTGGATGCTGATATGGTCTTTGATGTCAGGTTTTTGCCCAACCCTCATTATGTCAATTCTCTCCGTGAACATACCGGTGAGGAAAAGATTGTTCAGGATTATATTATGAAGTGGCCGATAGCCCGGCAATTTTATGATAGATTCTTTGATTTTATCGAATTTCTTTTGCCTGAATATAATAAAGAAGGTAAGAGTCACCTGGCTATTGCTGTCGGTTGTACAGGTGGCAAGCACAGGGCTGTTACAACTGCTATCAAATTAAGAGATTTTCTTAACAATAACAATTATAGAACTAACCTTAAACACAGGGATATAAATAAATAATGACCGGGGTGTGTTGCCGTGAAAATTTGGAAATGGTTTTATCCCGGGATGGGGGTTAAAAGATGGCTTTTTCTTACTTTAACAGGAATACTTTTAACTTTTCTGGGAGTTGCTATATTAACGGGTTTTAATATATTCAAATATTTTGAAAACAAGTTGGTTTTAATCACTTCACTGTTGACCGGTTTTAATCTATATTGGACTCATCTGATCATAGGTATATTGATAATTATTGCCGGGATTGTGATTGTAGGAGTTTCTTTAAGCAGGATAAGTAGTAAGATCAGCAAAGAACTCCTGGTAGAAGAGGAACTTGTTGATGTTTTATATCAGAGTAAAATGCTGGAGAAGGGGCCTAAGGTTGTGGCCGTTGGGGGAGGTACTGGGCTGGCCAATCTACTCAGGGGACTTAAGTTATATACTGGAAATATTACTGCCATTGTAACAGTTGCTGATGACGGTGGGAGTTCAGGAAGACTTCGTGATGAACTCGGCATTTTACCACCGGGTGATATCCGCAACTGTCTGGTAGCTCTGGCAGACCGCGAACCCCTGATGGAAAAACTATTTCAGTACCGCTTCAGTGCTGAAGGTAATCTTGATGGCCATAGTTTTGGTAATCTTTTTATTGCTTCTATGACCGAGGTGCTGGGTGATTTTGAGGAAGCGATCAAGGAATCTAGCAAGGTTCTGGCTATAAAAGGCCAGGTCCTCCCGGCCAGTAATGAAGATATCCATCTGGGAGCAGTATATGAAGATAATAGTGTAAAAATGGGGGAATCTTTAATTCCCCTGCAGGAGAAGAAGATAAAAGAAGTATTTTTGCGGCCAGCTGATTGTAAACCGACAGCTGCTTCTCTGGAAGCAATTAAAGATGCAGAATTAATAGTGGTAGGACCCGGTAGTTTATATACCAGTATTTTACCGAATTTACTGGTCAGGGGTATTACCGAAACAATCAGAAAGAGCAGTGCTATCAAGATATATATCTGTAATGTTATGACTCAACCGGGTGAGACCACGGGATATACTGCTTCCGATCATCTACGGACTATTTATTCTCATATTGGAGCAGGACTCTTTGATTATATTGTAGTTAACCGGGAAGCAGGTGATCGTGAACTGGCGAGAAGATATGAAAAAGAAGGTGCCTATCCGGTCAAGGTGGATAGACAGGAGCTCAGGAGACTGGGTGTAAATATTATAGAGGCCAGCTTACTTTCAACTTCGGATTATATTAGACATGAACCCGCTCAGCTTGCCCGGGAGATACTAAAAATCATTGAAGGTGGTTGAGTAAGATGTCTTTCACAGAAGAAGTTAAACACGAATTAACCAGGAGAGAAACAGGAGATATTGAAGAAAAACTGGCAGAGCTTTCTGCTTTAACGAGAATGAATGGTTCAATTGAAATTATAAATAAAGAGATTGGTTTTAAGATCAGGTTAAACTACGGAGATCTGGCACGCAAGATATATAAACTTTTCAAGAATAAACTGGGCTTTATAACAGAGATTATAGTCCGTAGGCACAACCATTTTTCCCATTATCATATCTATGATTTAGTTGTACCTCCACAGCCGGGGATTAATGACTTTCTGGAAAAAATGGGTTTTCTCGATGAAAATGGCAAAATCATCTTTGCAATCAGTAAAAAGATTATGGAGAACAGGGAATTTAAAAAGGCCTATTTAAGGGGGATATTTCTGGGGGGAGGGTCGATTAATCCCCCCAGTAGTGAATATCATCTGGAGTTCAGGACTGAGTATGAAAAATATTCAGAGGATATTCTGGATTTACTGGCAAGTTTTGAACTTGAGGGGCATAAGATTGAACATAAGGGTAAGTATGTAATCTATCTAAAAAACTTCTCAGATATTGTAAAAGTACTTAACCTAATCGGAGCTCACCGTTCATTATTAAAGATGGAAAATGCCCAGATTTTAAAGGGTCTGAAGAACGATATTAATAGGAAAGTAAACTGTGAGACAGCTAATCTGGAAAAAACAGTTGAAGCAGCCATGGCCCAGCTGAAAAATATTGGTTTAATTGAGAAGAACAGGGGTCTTAATAATCTGCCCCCGGGGTTGAGGGAGATTGCGGATTTAAGGAAGAAAAATCCCTATGCCAGTTTAAAAGAACTTGGAAAGTTGCTCAATCCTCCACTGAGCAAATCCGGGGTTAATCACCGCTTACGTAGGATTGAAAAGATAGCACAGGAGATAAGGGGAGAAAATTAATGGATTTAGGATTAAATTTAAATTTAGAACAGAGTCAAAAATTAATAATGACCCCTAAATTGCAGCTTGCAATAGAATTGCTGCAGTTTTCTACACATGATCTGGAAGAATATGTAGAAGAAGAACTAAAATCAAATCCCCTCCTGGAAAAGGATGATAATAAGGAAAGTGAGCTGGAAAAAAGGATTAACAACCAGTATGCAACAGGTAATTATTCTCAGGTGAATTATGATGAGGAACAGCCCAGTTATGAAAACTTTATCAGTTACCAACCTAATCTACTGGAACATCTGGAAGGTCAATTGTATCAGATACTGTCTGAAGATGAGATGGATATTGGGCAGTATATTATTGGCAATCTTGATGAAGATGGTTTTTTAAATCTTACTGTAGAAGAGATTAGTGTTAATCTAAAGGTTGAAAAGGCCAGAGTCAGTGAAGTACTAAGTAAAATCCATTATCTTGACCCGTTAGGTATTGCAGCCAGAAATTTGAAAGAAACACTTCTGGTCCAACTTAATAGTCTGGCTCTGAATACAGAACTGGCTGAAATTCTTGTTACAAATTATCTTGATGATATTGCCCGGCAGGATTTTGCTGCTATAGAAAAAGAAACCGGGGAAACCAGGGAAAGAATACTGGGAGCTGTCAATTTAATAAAGACCCTGCAGCCTCGCCCTGCCGCCCGCTTTCGGACCGGTGAGAATCCCAGTTATATAACCCCTGATATCATAGTTAAGAAGATCAATGGTGATTATGTCTTGATTATCAATGATAAGGCCAGTCCTTTACTCCGGATTAATCCTTATTATTATAAGTTGTTGCAGAAAAGCCGGGGGGATGAAGCCCGTAATTTTTTAAGTAGCAAATTCAAAGCTGCTATGTGGCTGATAAGGAGTATTGAACACCGGCGGATTACTGTTTACCGCATTGCTTCTTCGATAATCGATAAACAGCGCGAGTTTCTGGATAGAGGAATAAGGTATTTAAAACCGATGACCATGCAGGATATTGCTGATATAATTGATATGCATGAGTCAACGGTAAGTAGGGCTACAAATGAAAAGTATATGCAGACTCCCCATGGGCTCTATGAATTAAAATTCTTTTTTACCAGTGGGGTCAGTAATACTTCCTCTGTCAGCATTAAAGCTATCCTGGCCGATTATATCGATAATGAGGATAAGGCATCACCATTGAGTGATAAGAAAATAGCAGAAATAATAAAGGAAAGAGAAGGAATAGAAATTTCCCGGAGAACTGTTGCCAAATATAGAAATGAGCTGGGAATCCCCTCTTCAATTAAAAGAAAAAAATAATTACTAAATTCAGGCAGGAATATTTACATTTATATAGAATATAATAAGTTGTATAGGAAAAAGAACGATTTTTTTAACATACACCGGGACATAAACGTTACCGCAAGGACAAATTATACCCGGCATGGGGTGTAAATGGTGAAATATTTATTTAAAATCCAGGAAAAGATTGTACCTGAAATGATAACTTTAGCAGAAGTAAGGTATACTATACTACGAACTATTAATTTTAACCAGCCTGTAGGGCGTAGAACTCTGGCCGGTTTACTGGATATCAGTGAAAGGAATGTCCGCAATGAGTTGAAGTTTCTGGAGGAGGCTGGATTGATTACAGTTACTCCTGCAGGTGCCATGATTGCCGACTCCGGAATGAATTTTCTGGGTGAACTGGATAAATACATAAAAGAACTTAAAGATATTAATATACTGGAAGAACGGTTAAAGAGAGTAATGGGATTGGAAGAAGTATTAATTGTTCCCGTAGGACTTGAACACGATTCGGTTGAAAAGGAGATTGGTAGACAGGCAGCAGACTATTTAAGGGAATTACTTAAAGATGGAGATATACTGGCAGTTTCAGGTGGTTTTACTCTGGCCCAGGTTGCTAATTCAATGAAAACCAGTGATAGTAGTAGAAACATTATAGTAGTTCCAGGGCAGGGCGGTATTGGAGAAAAAGTAGAGATACAGGCCAATACGATTGCTGCCGAGATTGCAAAAAAACTCGGGGCCGATTATAGAATGCTCCATATACCTGACAACATAAAAAAAGAAAATCTTCCGGTTATTACATCTGACCCTGCAGTCAAACAAACACTGGATTATTTAAAGAAAGCAAATATTTTGATTCATGGGATCGGCGGGGCTGAAGATATGGCTTTGAGAAGGAGTATGCCCCGGGAGACGATTCAACATTTACTGGATCTGGGGGCCGTAGGTGAGGCATTTGGACTGTATTTTAATGAAAAAGGTGAGGTTGTTTTTGCCACCAGTAGTGTTGGACTCGGACCTGAGGATTTAAAAGAAGTTGGTAGAGTAATAGTTGTTGCCGGGGGGGTGAATAAAGCCCGGGCTATAATTTCAGTAGTTTCTCCTGATTATCATGATATGCTGATTACAGATGAATTAACTGCTAGAGAGCTGCTGAAATTGAAAGGGGGTGAAGTAAAAAAGGACCGTTGATTGTAGTAGAAATTATAGATTTAAAGTGGAGAATATCCACTTAAATAATAAATTAAAACAGGGGGTAGAAAAAAATGACTGTAAGATTGGCTATTAATGGTTTTGGTAGGATAGGTCGTAATATGTTCAGGATCTTAAATAAAAGTAATTTTGACGCAGAGGTTGTTCTGATTAATGATCTGGCCAGCAAAGAAAATTTGCTATATCTACTTAAATATGACTCTGTTCATGGACCTTTTGATGGTGACCTGGATTTGACTGATAATGGTATTAAAGTAAATGGAAAAGAGATAGAGATTATATCTCAGAAGGATCCGGCTCAACTGCCCTGGGGAGAATATAATATCGATGTTGTTATTGAATCTACCGGTGTCTTCCGTAAGCGTGAACAGTTAGAGAAGCATCTGGAAGCAGGTGCTAAGAAGGTATTACTGACAGTACCTTCCAAAGACAGGGTTGATAATACGATAGTTCTGGGAGTCAATGATGAAACCCTGAAACCTGAAGATAAAATAGTTTCCAATGCTTCCTGTACTACAAACTGTTTGTCGCCACTGGCTAAAGTATTGAATGACAAATTCGGGATTGAAAAGGGCTTGATTACCACTGTACATGCCTATACATCTACTCAGGCAATACTTGATCTACCATCATCAAGCACCAGAAGAGGTAGGGCTGCCGCCTATAACCTGATTCCGACTACTACCGGTGCCGCTATTGCCACCACCCGCGTTTTACCTGAACTTGATGGTAAGATAGATGGTATGGCTATCAGGGTGCCGATTCCTGATGGGGCTTTAGTTGATGGTGTATTTACTCTGGAAAAAGATGTAACCATCGAGGAAGTAAATGATGCCTTTAGAAAAGCAGCCGAGGGTGAAATGAAGGGTATTCTCGGTTATACAGAAGATGAGATTGTATCCAGTGATATTATTAACTGCTCCTATTCTTCCTACATAGATGGGCAGTCTACCATGGTTGTTAGCGGTAACATGGTCAAGGTTATATCCTGGTATGATAATGAATGGGGATATTCCAGCCGCGTACTGGAACTGGCAATTAAGATGACTGAAATTGGCGAGTAGACCACTGATTAATTAACAGGTAGGATCACTATAATTTAAAATGAAATTTAAAATGAGGTGACCTCGATTTGAAGAAAACTTTAAAGGATATAGATTTCAAGGGGAAAAGGACACTGGTAAGGGTAGACTTTAATGTACCGCTGGAAGATGGTCAGGTTACTGATAACACCAGAATTGAAGCTGCTTTACCTACAATTAAATTTTTGATCAGTGAAGGAGCCCGGGTGATTTTAATGTCCCACCTGGGCCGGCCTGGTGGTAAGGTTGATGAAAAATTGAGAATGGATCCAGTTGCCATAGAGCTGGCCAATTTATTGCAGCAGGAAATCACCAAGGTCGATGATTGTACTGGTGAAGATGCCCGCAAGGCTGTTAAAGAGATGGATGAGGGAGAAGTTGTTTTACTGGAAAATACCCGTTTTTATCCAGGGGAAAAGGCCAATGATCCTGAATTTTCTCGCAGTCTGGCCGAACTGGCCGATGTCTATGTGAACGATGCCTTCGGAGCTGTCCACCGGACCCACGCTTCTACCGTAGGTGTTACCGAATTTCTACCTTCTGCTGCCGGGTTTCTACTGCAGAGGGAGTTAAATGCCCTGGGTGAAGTTATGGAGAACCCGGAACACCCCTTTGTATTGATTATGGGTGGAGCCAAGGTTTCTGATAAAATTGGGGTCATCCACAACTTTCTGGATATGGCAGACTATATTTTGACCGGAGGTGGTATCGCCAATACTCTGCTGGCGGCCCAGGGTTATAATATGCGTGAGTCCCTGGTTGAGGAGGATAAAATTGACCTGGCCCGGGAACTGCTGAAAGAAGCAGAAGATAAGGGTGTTGAAATTGTTCTCCCGGTTGATTTTGTTGCGGGTGACA
>JADQBU010000371.1 GCA_016278435.1 Halanaerobiales bacterium | reverse complement strand
CCTGCTTCTTTTGCAGTAAGATCAACACTGGCAAGAATAATAGTATCTGACCGCGGGGGACCATTAATAGAAGAATCATAACCCACAATCAGAAGATTTAACTTCGAACTATTAAATGGATTCCCCTGAAGGACACTAAAATGAGTATTAAAAATAAAAGCTATTATAAATCCAGTTATGATAAGAAACGCAATTATCAAAAATAAATATTTCTTTTTTATAAACTCCTGCATTTAGGTGATTCCTCCTAAATATCTGTTTCTCATAAATAGTGTATTGGGATGTATCAGACGTCCTTGCTCAATATTATATTTAATTGTATGATTACAGATTAAAATTATAATATCATGTAAGTCTGTTTTAAGTGATTCCCTTACTTTATCTATACAGGGAAAATCACGGTTTGGTTCAATAAAATCAGCCACAAATATTATCTGTGCTAATTTGCCCATGTCAGGACTTCCGATAGTATGATATCTAATAGCCTCGAGGATATCCTCTTCAGCCAAACCATAATCCCGTTTAACCAGGTAAGCACCTACTGGTGCATGGAGTACAGGAGAAAGATTTATTTCCATATCATCAATCTTTAATCCCGGTTCTTCCTTCCGGGCCAGGTAAGCAAGTGTCATTATTTCTTCTTTCGACAGGTTTTTGGCATAATCATGTAATAAACCTGCCTTCCTCGCTCTGTCAACAGACACATCGACTTTTTTAGCAATTTCTTCTGCAGTATCTGCTACAGCAAGGGTATGCTTAAATCGTTCTTTATTTAATCTTTCTTTTAAATCATGGATAATTTTATTTTCTGTAAGCATTCAATCCCCCCGGTAAAGATTGTTATTCATTATATAATCCTGCACCCGGGGTAATACCAGGTAACGAATTGAATGCCCCTTACTCACCATTTCCCTGATCGTAGAAGATGCGATCTTCATTTTTATATTATCAAGTAAGTGAATATTCTTCCGGTAAGATCCATACCGGGGGTCTTTTAAAATTTCATTAAGGTTATAACCAGGTCGACAGGCCACAATTAAATTGGCATGTCCCAGAATATACTCCGGGTCTTTCCAGGTAAATATCTCAAATAATGAATCAGCACCAATTATCAGATAAATCTGTTCAGCCAGGTCAATTTTCTCTATATATTTTAAAGTATCTACTGTATAGGAGTCTCTCTGTTTCCTGAACTCCCAGTCAGATACAGAAAATTTCGGATTATCTTCGACAGCCAGTTGAATCATCGCTAGCCGATGTTTGCCACCGGTTACTTTACTGTTATCTTTATGGGGAGGAATTCCTGCTGGTATAAATATTACTTTTTCCAGATTAAATTTACAGTGGGCCTGTTCGGCAATAATTAAATGCCCAATATGAACAGGATCAAATGTCCCCCCCATGATTGCAACCTTCCTATAATCAGACAATTAAACCATCCCCATAGTATTTACATAGTCTTATTATAATAGATTACTTGCTTATATTCAAGTTTACTGTATTACAGAATTCTTATTCCTGATTCCTGGCTTCCTTTATCATCTTGGTTATATAACCTCCAACCCTACCTGACTCCTCTGATGTTAAACCGCCCCAGCCGACATCTTTCACTTTATCAATTAACCCCAGTTCCCGGGCAGCTTCGATTTTCAATAACATCAGGGTTATATCATCGGTTTTCGTCTTCTTTTTGGCCATCTATCTACACTCCTTTTAATCCTGGTTATCTCCTTCTGTTACATTAATTACATCTTTCAGGTTATTATTTTTTCTGGTTAAAGATATTGATCTCCCCAGTAAAAGTTTTACTGTTTCCTTAACCTCATCTGTTTCTTCCTTGATAGATGATATTATTTCATTTTTGAATTTCTCAGTTTCTGTATCAGTTTCATTTAATAATTTATTGTGGTTTTCCAGATTCCTCTGAATTTCCTTTAATCTTTCCAGAAAGTCCTGGTACATAATCTTATTTAAATCATTAATTTCATGAATCAGCTCTTTATTATCCTTATTATGATTTTCCCACTGCCGGCGAAATTCATTCAAATTATTATTTATTTGCCAGAGGAGCCAGCCGCAATAACCGAAGATAACTACAAATAAACCCAGAAAAATGGTATTGGAGTTACCCATTAAGAGTTTTATTAAATACTCATATAAGAACATCTTCTACCCTCCTGCATAAATATTATTCGGAAGGTATAGTTTGTGTGTCATAAATGATATTTTAATCCAGACTATTCATGTGCAGACTATCTATATAAAACACAGGCACTTATCGGTTCGACTTTAACTTTATTACCATGATAGCTAGAAATTATATCAACACCAGCTTTTTTGCTATCTACTACCATATTCCAGGTATCACTGGCTGGCACCCAGTAATCTACAGCAAATCTACCTGGATTATAGATAACAATAATATCGCGCCAGGAGTCATTATTGGCATGATCCTTTAAAATAAAGGAGACAATACCATTTTCTGACGGCAAAAACTCCAGATGGGACCTGATTTGATCTGAATTATACATTTTAAAAGCCGGGTGGTTACGCCGGAGTTGAATTAACCCCCGATAATAGCGGAAAGTTTCCAGAAACTCCGTCTTCCTTTCCCACTTTAACTTGTTAATCTCATCTCCAGCATTATAACTATTATTATTTCCATATTTTGTTCTTAAAAATTCCTCACCACCGGTAATAAAAGGTATTCCCTGTGATGTCAGTATTATAGCCTGAGCAAGCCGGTCCATCTTAATCCGGGCCTTTCTACTGTCTCCAGGATTCGATTTACATAACTTATCCCAGAGGGTAAGGTTATCATGAGAAGTTACATAATTGACCGTTTCCCACGGTTCTGAACAGAAGTTTTCTATATCGTGACTGTAATTAATACTCCCCACTACACCCTGTTTAATGGCATGATCCCGGTGCGGTTCACCAGAAACATATCCCCTTAACTCACCATCATTATCTCCTTTAATCGCGTTACGGAAGTGGTCATTAAAAACAGCAATATTTAATTCCTGCTGGGCTCCCTTGAGTATCTGTTTGTCAGCTGGTAATGGACTCGGAGCAGCTGCCCAGGGTTCACCGTATATCAGAGTAGATGGATTAATATCACGGAGGGTTTTCCGAATACAGTCCATGGTCTCCCTGTCCATCAGTGCCATCAAATCAAATCTAAAACCGTCGATATGGAATTCATCTGCCCAGTATTTAACTGAATCAATAATGAACTTTCTGACCATTGGTTTTTCAGTGGCTATTTCATTACCACAACCAGAACCATTGGAAGGCGTTCCATCCCAGTTGCAGCGGTAATAATAATCAGGAACTACCAGGTTAAATGGAGATTCTTCTCTAGAATAGGTATGATTATAAACTACATCCATTATAACCCCAATTCCACTGTCATGAAGAGCTTTAACCATCTTCTTGAATTCAATTATTCTACTCTGATCAGCAGGATTAGTTGCATAAGACCCCTCGGGGACATTATATAATAAAGGATCATATCCCCAGTTATACTGCTCTATACTTTCATCCTCAACACTAGCAAAATCAAAAACCGGCATCAGATGAACATGAGTAATACCCAGTTCGATTAAATGGTCAATACCAGTTGCTTGACCGGCTTGATTGGTAGTTCCTCTTTCTGTGAAAGCTAAATACTTTCTTTTATTGTTTATGCCAGACCGGGGCGAAGAAGAAAAATCCCTGACATGTAGCTCATAAATAATAGCATCAACATAACTATTAAGGGTAGTGCGTCTGTCATATTCCCATCCCTCTGGGTTTGTCTTTTCCAAATCAAAAATTAAAGCCCTCTGACTATTAGTTCCCACCCCTCTGGTATAGGGGTCGACAACTTCATTAACTGTATTATCAATAAAAACCCGGTAGGTATAATAACTACCGGCATAATCTCCTTTAATCTCTATTAACCAGGTTCCTCCGCGGCCTTTGTTCATCTCAATTATTTTAACCGGTTCCGAATTACGAGGCTCGTTATAAATTACCAGCTGTACCCTGCTAGCAGTAGGAGCCCATAATCTAAATTTTGCTGCTCGGGGACTATAGGTTAAACCCAGATCATTTCCATCATAGAAAATATTTTCTACCATGTATTTTCCTCCATTTCAGTTTATATTTTATCACTATTGTAAAAAATAATCCAGAAAAATAAAGGGATAATAGCTTAATATGTAGAAATTGACATAATATCAGGATAAGGAGGGATAGAGTGTTATATAAATTCGATGGAAACATTGCAGAAATTTACGGTGATGTCTTTATTGCACCTGGTGTTAGAATAATTGGAGATGTTAACCTCGCTGATAAAAGCAGTATCTGGTATAATGCAGTCATCAGGGGGGATGTGGCCGGGGTAAAAATTGGCAGCAGAACAAATATTCAGGATAACTGCACTCTCCACGTAGATACTGATATTCCTCTGTTAATCGGAAATGATGTAACTGTAGGCCATGGTGCAATTATCCATGGCTGTACTATTGAAGATAATTGCCTGATCGGAATGGGAGCGGTAATACTAAACCAGGCCCATATCGGGAAAAATTGTATTATTGGAGCCGGTGCACTGGTACCGGAAAATAAGGAAATACCGGCCGGAAGCCTGGTAGTTGGTATTCCCAGTAAAATTGCAAGGCAAGTAAGACAAGAGGAAATTGAGGCTAACAGAAAGTCAGTCCGGCATTATTATCAACTGGCCCAGAAGCATATGGATAATTTGAAAAACAATGAATAAATCGAGAAACAATGAATAAACTTCACCCTTCAGGGCAATATATAAATAAGAAGGGGGAAATGCGGAATAAATCTCTAATTATTATAATGTGTTGTTGAAAATATCATTTACAAAAGACGCCGAGAAGAATCTCTAATCATTTTTGTTTAGTAATAAATTAATAGCCTCTCTAACTGCCCCTCTCCCCCCTTCTCTCCTGGTTATATAATCGGCAGTATCTTTGACCTCAGTAACTGCATTGGCGACAGCAAAGGCAAGTCCTGCTCTTTTCAGAAGGGGTAAATCACTTATATCATCACCTATATAGGCAACTTCTTCCTCGTTGAGATTATATTTTTTCAGCAGTTTTTCATAGACAACTAGCTTATCCCTGACACCCTGGTGAACTTCTTTGATACCTAATTCAGAAGCTCTGATGGAAACAACATTTGACCTACGTCCGGTAATTATTACACATTCAATACCAGCAGTCCGGGCCAGTACAATTCCCTGACCATCCTGGGAATCAAAAGCCTTATATTCTTCTCCATTTTCCCCGATAATAATTCTACCATCAGTTAAAGTCCCGTCAACATCGGTAATAAACATTTTTATTTTACTTGCTTTTACGCTTATTTCCTGTTCCACTTTAACCCCCTTAATATAGAAACATCTTTTTGACATAGACTAATTTATCTGGTAGAATTAATTATACAAAATATATGTAGTTTTGTAAACGTGCCCCTGTAGCTCAGTGGATAGAGCACCGGTCTCCGGAACCGGGAGCGTAGGTTCGATTCCTACCAGGGGTACCATTTTATTCTATACTTCTTTGAATCACAGTAGATACAGCCATAGGAACATCCGCGGTAACTGTTGAAACTAGTTTATCCATTCCTTTAAACATTAAATCTAAAGGAAATTATATCTCCATCTTTAACCAGATATTCTTTGCCTTCGATCCTCAGTTTTCCTGCTTCTTTAGCAGATTGTAAACTACCCAGTTCAATAAATGTCCCATAACATATTACTTCTGCTTTTATAAAACCCCGGGCAATATCTGAATGAATAACTCCAGCAGCCTCTTTAGCAGTCATCCCCCGTCCTATGGTCCAGGCCTTTACTTCATCAGCTCCAACCGTAAAGAAAGAAATCAAGTTTAAATGCTGATAAACCGTTCTGGCCAACCGGGCTATTCCTGTCTCTTTAATCCCCAATTCTTCCATGAAAACCTCTTTTTCCTCAGAATCCAGTTCGTTAATTTCCATCTCCAGGGCTGCACAGACCTCAAGATATGGAAGTTTCTTATCTTTTAAGAAATTCAATAAATTTTGCCGCCCATCATATTCGCCTGACTCAAATTGTTCTTCAGAAAGATTTAAAACTATTATCAAAGGTTTCTCGCTCAAAAAAGTATATCCTCTTAATTTCATCCTGTCATCTGCTGAGAGATTTAATTCCCTGATAGATTGACCTTCTTCAAGGGAAGACTGACATTTTTTTAATAAAGCCATTTCATGGGAATCAACCACTTGACCTTTTTTAACTCTAGCTAACTTCCGTTCTATAATCTCAAGGTCAGAAAAAATCAATTCTAAATCAACTTTTTCCAGCTCAGACATGGGGTCCAATTTATCTCCCACAAGGGGAATATCCGGATTATCGAAGACCCTGACCACCTGGGTGAGAGCATCCATATTCTTTAAATTTGTTAAAACAGAATTCCTTTCTTTATTGGTCTGGTCAATACTAAGACCTGGTAAATCTGCAAATTCAATTGCAGCATATGCAGTTTTTTTAGGTGTAAAAATGCTGCTTAATTTATCAATACGGGCGTCAGGTACTCTGGCCGTTCCAAGATTAAGCCCCTTGTCTCCACCTATAAAATTCCTTGTCTCCGCATTCATCTCTGTCAAAAGGTTAAAAAACGTTGTTTTACCAACCAGAGGCAACCCCAATATCCCTATCTTCATTATTTGTTCCTCCTTGAATTCCTGAAATACTAGAAAGTTTATTTCTTTTATCCATCCATACTTTGTTAATTATATACTGCCTTAAAAGGTTGGTCAATATTTTTTGGGTTTTTGCAGAAATAGGAAATTACATTAAAACCAGATATGTTACTAATAACATACTATATAAAAAATTAAATCTCCTCCCTTTTCTCTGATCCACTTTAATTCGTCCTCATAATATTGAATCCCATTTTTTAATATCATCCCTAAAATAAATTTTTCATTTTTTAAATAAATTTCATAAGAATATCTGTTCCATTTAGTAATAAATGAGCAATAACCGCCGGCCAGATGCTGCGTCTTTTCTGGGTGACAAAAGCTAAAGCTATACACCCCGGAACAAGGGCCGGTGCCATCCAGTAAATCGGAGTATGAAAGAGTGACCAGAGAATACCGTTAACCAGCCAGGCACTCTTCCCGTGCTGAAGTTCCTGACGGGGTAACATATATACCAAAAGCCAATATCAAAGAAATTAAACTAAAAAAAGCTATAGACATCCATAAAGGCATCGGTCGAATTTTACTTTCATTTTTCATTTAAAAATATCTCCTTTTTTAATAATTACTTAAGTTATTTAAAAATAAAAATATTAAAAATCCCGGTTGGTTTCATATCACCTTCCAGGATTTATTAAACAACTATATATTTAGTTGTAGTTGTAGTTAATATCATAAGCAAATCCAGATATATAAGTCAGATTAAGGAATAGTATTAAATATTCTATCTTTAACTTGATTATTAGACTCGATCCCGTAATCTGCTGATTAATAATTCCTGGTTTTCTGCCTTTAATTCTTCAATATAATTAGCCAGTTTTATATATTGAGCTGGGGCAAGAACAAGATTTCCTTCATTGTTAACCCAGAAAACTATAAAATTTCTAATTGAAAAATTTGAAACTGATAATGTAAAGATTAAAGAAATCAAAAGAGGGAATGGACCTTATATGTTTTGCTAATGATAAGATAATAGCCTCCCATGTATCTTAAAAAAATAACTGAAGCCTTATAGCACCCCATACGATATGCCACAGGATATAGTAGAATAATCTAAATAAGTACATTGTAACAAAACCATAATGCTTAAACAGTGTAAGCGACACCAAATTTATCGCCCATATGTGTAAAAAGAGATATAAGACTTTCCAAGTCGGATCGTGACCTATTGAGAAAGTAATTTGAAAAAGTGGTTCGATTAATGAGACAATAACAATACATATCCATATTATTATTGCTATTTTTTCCGTATTTATGAATCTCCTTAATATTACATATAATAATGTTAAAGGTAGAAGATGGAAGATTATTTCCACAACATACGCTATTGAAGGATAGAACAATAAAGATTCTGGTGGTAATACATTTATCATTTCTGGTAAATGAGCAAAACAATCAACAATGATTATTGGCACCAGGAAAACTGAAGATATTATCGCGGAAATACAAACACCTTTCCTAATTCTTTTATTGAATACATTTAAATCACTATTTTTTATCAATACTACTAAGCAAATGAAACCTATAAAGGCAGTCAAGATAAAAACCGCAATCGGATTCAGATTACCAAAAAACCTTTTATATGGTTTTTGAGAAGAAATGCCTATGGTTGAAGCCATCACAACCACGATTATTGTTAATATACCAAATACTAAGAACTGCATCTTCTCTTTTCGCATAAACTCAGTAAATCTTAAAAGCATCACTCTAAACACCTCTGTTAAATGGATTGTTCCTAACATCTTAGGTGTTTCCGACATGCCTGTTCTCTCAAGAGACTGGCACGATGTTTGTCTCCCTCATAAACATACGATTCTTCACTTATTAATATTAAGTTTTTCCATTTCCTTTTTCAACTTTTCAACTTCTTTTTTTAAGGAATTTATTTGACTTATACAGGACAGAGAAAAAACAAATGCCACTGGTGCCAAATATGCTATATATTCTATTTTAATCACCTCCGTATTGTATTTAATCTATCACGTTATATTTCAACCAATATATTGAAACATTACCACTCCAACAACCATAAAAATTAGTCCAACAACCTTCTGAACTGTCACTTGAATAACCTCTTCACCAAACAGACCAAAAACATTTACTATAAAAGTAAATAATAACTGTGATACTACAATTACAGTAATTGCATAACTTGCTCCACTATAGGATATACCTTTCATCACACCAAATACAATTAATGCACCCATAATTCCACCTAATAAATACAATTTATTTACCTGTTTAATATTTCTAAAATTTACCTCTCTAGTAATTAATATTATTAAAAAAGCAAATATAAATGCAGTTCCCTTAATAAATGTATTAGCCTGCCAAAAACCAACCTTATCACTTACCCTGGTGTTGAAAACTCCCTGTAGTGCAATAAGTAATCCTGTGATAACAGAATATATAATACCTTTATACATTATAATAATCCCCTCACTTAATCATATAATTCTTTAGCCAGCTCTTTTAATCTATCATAATTTTTAATTAAAATTAAATTATTCTTTTTATCTATAATATCTCGCTCCCTTAAATCATTTATAACTCTATTAAGATGACGCACACTACTCCCGAGCAATTCTGCTATATCCTCTATCTGAAAAGACTTTATCTCTTTTACCCTTCTTTCCTGTGCTGAACTCAGGGTCACTAAATAACTGGCCAACCTTGTTTTCAGTGGATAAGTTTGATTTAAGGCCATAGTTTTATCAATTGTATATAATTTATGACTTAATATTTTGTTTATATAAAGAAGAAAGTTACTATCATTCATAGCTTTTTCCTCAATAATCCTGTTTTTTATTCCGATCAGGATTGATTCTCTTGTTGCTATAGCATTATTCTTGACTGGATAATTCCCCATTAATTCGATCTCTCCCAGAGTTCCAGGAGGTTGGATAAACCTTAATAACACCTGTTTGCCATTTTTTAATAGGGAATATATTTTAACTTTACCCTCTACAAGAAAATAAAAATATTCTAATTCTTCCCCCTCATAAAAAATTGCTTCATCCTGGTCAAACTTTAATAATTCCATATAATCAACCATATTTTTAAGAAAGAGATTATCAATTCCATACTTTCTGACATATTTAATTAAT
>JADQBU010000435.1 GCA_016278435.1 Halanaerobiales bacterium | reverse complement strand
GATTGACGGACATATTCGGTTAAAAGATTGATATATTTGGTCCGGGGTGCATAATCTGCCAGTGTCTCCAGAATGGTCAGTAAATTTTTTACCGAAATATCTTCCCAGAGCAGATTCTGCAACACCTTCTGAATCTCACCATGAGTCATTAAGTCCGGTAATAACTCATCTACTACAGCAGGATAATCTTCTTTAATGCTATCTATCAGTTCTTTTACTTCCTGCCTTCCCAGTAATTCATGGGAATGTTTGTTAATAATTTCAGTCAGATGAGTTGCCATCACCGATGGTGGATCAACAACAGTGTAGTTGGCCAGTTCCGCCTCTTCCTTCTGCTCCTCACTAATCCAGATTGCAGGTGTACCGAAAGCAGGTTCTCTGGTCTCAACCCCATCAATTTCTCCGGTTGTCATCCCGGAGTCCATAGCCAGATAATGGTCAGGTATAATTTCATAGTGGCTGATTTCTACACCATTCAACTTAATCCGGTAGGCATTGGGCTCCAGCTGCAGGTTATCAAGGATTCTTACCGGGGGCAATATTATTCCCAGTTCCATAGCTGTCTGTCTTCTGATCATGGCTACCCGGTCCAGAAAATCGCCGCCCTGTTCGGGCAGGACCAGTGATATGAGATTATAGCCGACCTCTACTTCAAGTTTATCGACCTTGATCAGCTCACTTAATTCCTCTTTCCCTGTCTGTCTAACCTGGCCTGCTTTTTCTTCCCTGGTTACTGCCTCTTTCTGCTCTAGTTCCTTTTCACCGGTTCTAATTACATAAGCAATTCCCCCGATAAAAAGGGACAGTACCAGAAAAGGAAGTGTCGGTAGACCCGGAACAAAAGCAAAGAAAAATAACACAGCAGCAGCAATCCAGAGGGCTCGCGGCTTGGACAGCAGCTGTTTTGACATATCGGTACCCATATTGCCCTGTGAAGCAGCCCTGGTTACAACCATACCGGTAGCAGTCGATATTAAAAGAGCCGGAATCTGGCTGACCAGACCATCTCCAACCGTTAACAGGGTATAGGTCTGAGCAGCTTCAGAAAATGCCATCCCCTGCTGTAACATGCCGATAATCAAACCACCTATAATATTGATAACGGTAATAATAATCCCGGCTATGGCATCACCCTTGACAAATTTACTGGCCCCATCCATAGCCCCGTAAAAATCCGCTTCCTGTCTGATTTTTTCCCGCTGCTGGCGGGCTTCACGTTCATTGATTATACCAGCATTGAGATCAGCATCTATGCTCATCTGTTTTCCGGGCATAGCATCCAGGGTAAACCTGGCAGCAACCTCTGCCACCCTTTCTGCTCCCTTGGTAATTACAACAAACTGAATTACAATTAAGATTAAAAATATAATAAGTCCGACTACATAATTTCCCCCCACCACAAAGTTACCAAAACTATTGATAACCTGTCCTGCATAGCCCTCACCCAGAATCAACCTGGTAGTCGAAACATTGAGTCCCAACCGGAAGAGGGTAGCAAATAGCAATAGAGAAGGAAAAACTGATACTTCCAGTGGTTCAGATATATAGATACTGACCAGGATAACTACCATCGAGAAGGTAATATTGGTCGTCAATAAGATATCCATCATTAAAGTGGAAAGTGGGATGATAAACATAATTATAATTCCCACTACAGCCAGGGCAAACAGGATATCTGTATTTTTTGTAAGACGATTTATCAGAACATTCTCAGATAATGCCGGCATGATTTATCCTCTCCTGTTACTATTCCTGTAAACAAAGGCCAGTACTTCTGCGGCAGCCTGATATAAATCTACAGGTATTTTTTCTCCCAGTTCAGTACTTTCATTTAGAGATCGGGCCAGTGGTTTGTTCTCAACAATCTCAATCTCCAGTTCTCGTGCTTTTTCTCTGATTCTTTCCGCCACATAACCCTCCCCTTTGGCCAGCAAGACCGGTGCATCCATCGTCTCAATCTCAAATTTAAGAGCAACAGCAATGTGAGTCGGGTTGGTAATTACAACATCTGCCTCTTCCATAGCACTCATCATCCGGTTTAAACTGAACTGGCGCTGTTGTTCTCGCCTTCTGGAACGGATCAGGGGATCTCCTTCCATCTCTTTTCTTTCTTCCCTGACTTCTCTTTTTGTCATCTTCAGATTTTTCATATGTTCCCAGCGCTGATAGAAGTAATCAGCAACACCCAGCACAATCAGAAAGATAATAATATTAATCCCGATACGGAAGATTAGATGTCCGATATAGACCAGAGCCGGTTGTAAGCCCTCTTTGGAAAGAGTAATCAACCTGTTCCCCTCCTGCCGGAGTTCCAGAAAGGCCAGAATGGTTATCACAACCGCTTTAAATAATGACTTAAATAACTGGAATACTGATTTCATGGAAACAATATTCTTCAGTCCACTCAGCGGGCTGATGTTTTTAAATTTGGGTTTAATTGCTTTTACAGAAAACAGAGCACCTACCTGAATAAAACTTATCACCGCCCCGATTACGGCAGCTGCTACCATTACCGGGGCCACCAGGCGGGCTATGAAATAAAAACTATCCATTACCAGAGTAAAACTATTCCCGGCATCTAACAGAGGAATACCATCGAGAGTCAAAAACTGAGTCATCTTTAGTCCCAGGGACTGTATAATATTACTGAAAAATATATATAAGATCAGAAAACTTCCCATCAAAGTAAATGCTGAATTTAATTCCTGACTCCGGGAAACCTGACCCTCTTCCCGCGCTTTTTCCCGTCGCCTGGGCGTTGGTTGTTCAGTTTTTTCACCGGACTGGTTCTCTGGCAATATCATCACCCCCTGATATCAAGCTAAAAGTTTAATCATCTTCAAAATATCCCGGAACATCTCCTGAAAAGTATCACCCATAAAGCTTACCACGACATGAATAGAAAGAAGAAGAAATAAAAGACCGACCAAAATCTTTATGGGAAATCCAACAATAAATATATTCATCTGGGGGATGGCCCGGGCCAGAAAGGCAAAGATAATATCTACAATAAAGATTGTTCCTATAATCGGCAGTGAAATCTGCAAAGCAATCAGAAAGATATCACCTGTTTTCCGGAAGAGCAGGAGCCAGGCCCCATTGCTTAATAATGCTTCCCCGACAGGTATTACATTATAGGTCTGGAAAAGGGCTCTAATCAATATATGGTGTCCATTTATAGACAGAAAGATTAAGGCTGCCAGTACATACTGGAACTGTCCAACCAATGGTGAACTTATACCCTGCATAGGATCAACAACATTGGCCATCATGAACCCCATTCTCATATCGATAAACTGTCCAGCCAGCTGAAAGGCAGTAAAAACAAGTGTAGTCATAAATCCTATGATTAGACCAATGGCCAGCTCTCTGACAACTGCCAGAACAATAATAATTACATGGTCAGGAAAATCAATTACTCCAATATGGTTAAGAACTGGAAAAGTTACAACCGCCAGAAAAAATGTGAATGCCACCTTCACCCTGGTAGGAATAACCCTACTACTTAAGATCGGTGTTAATAGAAATAATCCCAGATATCTAATCATAATCAGGATAAAGAAATAGGTATTACCTGTTAATATAGTTCCCGGAGTCATTATACTTTTCCTAACCTATATACTGGGGGATACTTGTAAAGAGATTCTGGACAAAATCTGTCATTGTAGAGATCATCCAGGGACCAAAAACCCCGATGGCAATCAGGACTGCCAGTATCTTGGGAATAAAGGCCAGTGTTTGTTCCTGAATCTGAGTGGTTGCCTGTAAAATAGCAACAACCAAACCTGTCAATAAACCAGACCCCAGAACTGGTATTACTATCAACAGGACCTTGTATAGTGCTTTTCGACTTATATCAATGATAACCGTCTGTTCCATAGAACTCACCTTCTTACCTTTTATTGAATAAAATGTGTTTCTGTATTCCATTAGTAACTAATTGAATGTCTTTATTAATGATTCAATCACCAGATACCAGCCGTCTACCAGAACAAATAGTAATATCTTAAAAGGCAGAGAAATCATAACCGGAGGTAACATCAACATACCCATAGACATTAATATACTGGCTACAACCATATCAATCATCAGAAACGGTATATATATTATAAATCCAATTTGAAAAGCTATCTTTAATTCACTGATAACAAAAGCCGGAATCAAAACATATGTAGGTATATCATCCCTGTTCCTCGGTCTTTCCATCTCCGACATCTCAACAAATAATGAAAGATCCTTCTCTCTGGTCTGTTTCAGCATAAAATTCCTCAGTGGTAATATACCACGGCTATAGGCCTCTTCTGTATTTACCTCCCCGGCCAGATAGGGTTGAACGGCATCAGTGTTTATCTGCTGCCAGACTGGAAACATTATAAAAACAGTTAAGAAGATAGAAAGTCCGATAATAATCTGATTCGGGGGCATAGTCCTGGTCGCCAGGGCATTCCTGATCAGGGATAGAACAATCACTATCCTGGTAAAAGATGTGACCATAATTAAAATTGCCGGTGCCAGAGACAGAACTGTTAACAGCAGTAAAATCCTTAGTGATAGAACCAGGTCACCCTGGTTATTATCATCTGCTGTCCCGGAATTAATATTGAGACTTATATCTGGCAGCTGGAAATTCTGGGTCTGGGCTGAAGCTGGCACAATATTAATAAATAAAATAATTAATAAAACAAATATAATCAAGGCTTTTCTATTTATCATCTTTACCACCAAGCATCTTCAGTAAATAATCCTTAAAATTTTTATCTGTAGTTTTCTCAATAACCCTGAACTCTTCCCGGGACCACTCATTCAGCTTATTAATGGATTCATCGGAAACCCCCAGCAGGAAGATTCGATCATTAACAAGTACCAGGCTCAGGCTTTTTTTAGGAGCAATATAAAGCTGTTCTATAATCTGCATATGCTGTCCCGTTTTCTGCTGGAATATCCCCTTGCGCAGAAAATAATTTAATAAGTAAATCAATCCAATAATTAGTAATAAATAAAATATTATACGGGCAATCTCCCAGCCATAACTCATACTTAAATCTCCTCTTTTATATCTTATTTATTCTGTCAACAGGACTTATAATATCCTTAACCCGGAATCCAAAATTCTCATCGATTACCACAACTTCACCTTTAGCCACAAGTTTTCCATTAACATATAAATCTACAGGTTCTCCAGCCAGTTTATCGAGCTCAATTATCGATCCTTCCCCCAGTTCCAGAATCTCTTCGATCGTCATCCTGGTTTCACCAAGCCGGACAGCAACTTCCAGGGGTACATCTTTGATTAATTCCATATTCTGTGGTAAGGGTTTAATATCTCCATTATCAAAATCGGGAAACTGGGCTGTTTTAACCCCAACTTCATCTTTCGTTACCTTTTTACTGGATGGAGCGGCTTCAGCTGTAGAAACATTAGTTTCGCTGGCAGATACTTCTTTTTGACTCCTCTCCTTATCCTTTATTTTTTCTTCTCTGACTGCAGCGACCTCGTCCTGGCGGGAATTACCATCTTTTGCTGTCAATCCCCCAGAATCATCTTCTGTCAAGGATTTTACTAGCTGTTTTGTAAAGTCAAGCCTCGATAACTGTTTAAAACTGCTATCTATTAGATCTCCCACCTTTAACTGAAAGGAAATAGATACAATTTCTTCATCTTTCCCGAAATATTCATCTCCAGCTTCTATCGCTGTGTTTAAATCGATATATTCCGGTATCGGAGGTGATATATTAACTATCTCATCAATAATACTGGACATGGCCGTTGAAGCAGAACCCATCATCTGGTTCATAGCTTCACCCACAGCACTCAAATGAATTTCATCCAGTTCAAAATCATCGACTGTATGGCCGTCTCCCCCCATCATCAAATCAGATATAACCGCTGCATCCTTTTCCTCAATAATCAATAAATTCATACCTTCCAGACCGGAGATATAATCGACCTTAACCAGGACACAGGGGCGTTTATACTCTTCTGTTAACTCTTCAAAATTAATTATTTCTACTTCCGGAGCAGTAATTTCAACCTGCTGGTCCAGTAGTGTATAGAGGGCAGTTGCTGCTGAACCCATGGCAATATTACCAACCTCCCCCAGAACGTCGATTTCTTCTTCTGTAAGTAATTCATCTTCATCATTCGTATTCATCAGGGCATCTACTTCTTCCTGGGATAAAATGTTCCCATCACTCATCTTCTTCACCTTCCTCTTCATAGGTGACTACATCTGTAATTTTAATCGCTCTATTATTATTTTTGGTTCCAGCAACACCTTTATATTTTACTCTTTCGCCAATCCGGATTTCTATCTTCTCACTGGTGTTCTTGTCAAGTTTAACAACATCACCTGGTTCCAGGTATAAGAGGTCTGTAACCGTTAGCTGGGCCCTGCCCAGTTCAGCAAAAATACTCAGAGAAGCCTTTTTAATCCTCTTTTTCAAGCTGCTTAAATGTTTTGCAGTCTGCTCTCCCCTCGTATTTGAAAACCACTGTTGAGCATTTAAACGGGATACAATCGGTTCCAGAACAATGTAAGGTATACAGATATTAATCAATCCTTCACTTCCAGAAATTTTAGCAGAAAGTGTAATGATTACAGTCATATCATTATTGGGTACTATCTGTGAAAACTGAGGATTTGATTCAATCTCCTGTACCCGTGGTATAATCTTAATGATATTTTCCCAGGCTTCGGGAAGTCCCCGTAAAAACCAGCTGATTACCTTGGTTAAGACCACTTTTTCTATATCAGTAAAAGGTCTAATCTCTTTGATCGGCTTACCCATCCCACCAAATAACCTGTCAATAATCGTAAAACCAATACCAGGGCTTATCTCAAAAATAAAGCTGCCCTTTAAGGGTTCCATTTCTGAAATTCCAATAATAGTCGGCTCTGGCAGGGACCTGATAAACTCATCATAGGATACTTGTTCTATTGAAGCGACCTCAAAATCAACCATACTTCTTAATCTAGCCGAAAGAATTGTAGTCAGGAGGCGGGCATAATTTTCAAAAATCATCTCAAGGGTTCTCAACTGCTCCTTGGAAAGTTTGCTGGGCCGGCGAAAATCATAAACCTTGATCTCTTTTTCTTCATCCTGTTTCTTCATTTTCTCCATATCCACATCTCCGGAAGAAAGGGCCGTTAATAAAGAATCTATTTCATTTTGACTTAAGATATCAGACATATATACCTCTCCTTACTGAACTACCAGCTGGGTGAACCAGACACGGGTAATATCACCATTATTTAGTATCCGGTTTAATTCAGCCTTAATCTGATTTTTAATGTTATCTGCTCCGGGTTCTTCAATATTTTCAAGTTTCTGTTCCCTTAAAATACTGATAATCTTATCTCTGATCTGAGGATTTCTTTTTTCTAATTCCTTTAATAAATCAGAGTTGCTAATCTCAACAACAATACTTGCTTTAATATACTGATAACCACTGCCTCCACCAAGATTTACAACAAAATCACCCAGAGTAAATGTGGGTCCTATCTTCTTTTCCTGAACAGATTCGGCCTTCCCATCTCCCGGAAGAAGGTAATTCATTATTCCATAACTTATCCCGGCAGCAAAAATTATTATAATAATTATTATTCCAATTACCCGTATTAAACTCCTACCCTGTTCAGCCAAAATAAATCTCCCCCTTTAGCGCTTAACCTGTTTGATTCCAGGTATTTTTAACAACAATTTCAATCCTCCTGTTTTTAGCCCGGTGTTCTGGAGTATCATTATCAAAAAGTGGTCTGAATTCTGAATAGCCGGCTGCTGAGAGGCGGTATGGTTTAATGTCATGCTCCTCTATAAAATATCTGATGACATTTGTTGCCCTGGTCGTAGATAACTCCCAGTTTGAAGGAAAACGTTCATTATTTATCGGCAGATTATCGGTATGCCCTTCAACCATGACATCATTTCTTATATCTTTAATAGATGTAGCAATCTCATCCAGAACTTCCCGTCCCTGTTTTTTTATCCGGGCTTCCCCCAGGTCATAAAGGATTTCTCCCGTCATCCTTATTTCCAGCCCTCTTTCAGTAATCTCCATCTGCACCTTATCTTCAAGACCTTTCTCAGTTATGAAGGTCTGCATTCTGTTTTTTAAACGTGTTAGATTAACCTCAGACTGATTATAATTTGTACCCCTTGAACCCCTGGTCAACTTACTTTCATCGGAAATTGTTTTACCTCCATCAAGAACTCCGAGCTGGTTCTGCAGAGCAGATATAAACCCTTTAAATTTCTGAAGATCCATAACAGAAAAGGAATAAATCAAAACAAAGAAGACCAGCAGCAGAGTCATCATATCGCCAAAAGTAGTCATCCAGGCAGGAGAACTATTTTTATTGCTTTCATCTGAATTATTTGATCTCCTGTTTCTACGCATTTTCGCCCACCGCCACAGACTCCATCTCTGTTTCCGGCTCCTCCTCTGTATCCTGAGCAAGGAAAGCATTCAGCTTTTCTCTAACAATCCTGGGATTCTCACCGGCCTGGATGGAGAGTATACCTTCGATTATAACTTCCTTTAATAATATTTCTTCTTCACTCCTGACCTTTAATTTCTCTGCTATGGGAATGAAGAAGAGATTGGCCAGCAAGGCCCCATAAAGGGTAGTAATCAAAGCAACCGCCATACCAGATCCCAGTTGACTGGGATCATCGAGTTTACTAAGCATCTGTATTAAACCAATCAGGGTTCCGATCATACCAAAGGCCGGTGCCAGCTGTCCCATGGTAGAAAAAATACTTCTGCCCTTTTGATGTCTTTCTTCCAGAAAGGTTAATTTGGTTTCCATTATATTTCTTACGAGTTCGGGATCCGTACCATCAACCACCAGTTGGATACCCTGATGCAGATATGAATCATCTATTCCCATTACATCCTTTTCCAGGGCAAGGAGTCCTTCTCTTCTTGCCTTCTCGGCGAGATCTACAAGAATTTCGATTATTTCATTTGATTTGAGTGTCTGATCCTGAAAGGCCACACTCAGTAGCCCCGGTATCCGCTTCAGTTCATTAATAGAATAGCTAACCATAGTGCCGGCCAGAGTACCTCCCAGCACTATCATAATCGATTGAACACTCAAGAAAATAATAACATTCCCGCCAAGAAAAACGGCTCCACCGATTAAAACTACTCCAGTTATTGCCCCGATTATAGTAGCTAAGTCCATAATTTCACTCCTCTTCCGCAGCAGGGTCAGGCAGTAATTCTCTCCTATGATAGGCTATTACTTTATTAATTATCTCATCTATTGTATCCTGGACAAGCAGCTTCTTTTTTGTAGTCAAAGTAATGACAGTATCGGGGGTAGCCCGGACTGTCTCAATTAAATCCACATTAATAACAACCTCATCGCCACCAATTTTTGTAACTTTAATCATTTCCGGCCAACCCCCTTCTTTTATGGTGCTCCTCTTTTATTTGTACTCCTCATAGTAAATAAACAAACGCGTCTAAGCAATCACTCACAGTCTTCCAAAAAATTTATCTTTTAAGATTTACAAGCTGCTGCATCATTTCATCAGAAGTTGCAATCAATTTTGAATTGGCCTGAAATCCCCGTTGAGCCGTTATCATTTTGGTAAATTCCTCAGCCAGGTCAACATTGGACATTTCCAGTGTGGAAGGTGCCAGTTTACCGATACCATTAACACCGGCCTGACCAATTCTGGCTTGACCAGAGTTTGTAGATACCCTGTAAACACCACCATCACGTACAAGTCCAGCTGGATTGCTGAAATTAGCCATTGCAATCTGAGCCAGCACTTTATTCTGCCCATTATCATAAGAGCCGGTTACTGTCCCTGAGTCATCTATAGAAAATGTCTGAAAATCACCCTGGGAA
>JADQBU010000150.1 GCA_016278435.1 Halanaerobiales bacterium | reverse complement strand
TATCGGCAGTCTGGCTCTGTATATCTGTGTACATATCGGTTAGATTTTCTAACTGGTCATTAATTTCTTTCATAAGATAGAGAATAAGTTCAATACTGGATTTATGGTTTTCTTCGAAGAATTCCATTAAATTATTACGCTCTATCATAGTTAAAATAACCGGTTCTTCAGCAACTACATCTATCAGGTAATAGGAACTTTTGCTGGAAATTATTGAAGAGAGCCCAAAAAAGTCTCCCTGTTTTAATTCAGCCAGCAGGATTTCTTCGGGTATATCATTTTCTCGTTTAACAAGCTTAACTTTTCCCTCGATAATTATATATATAGCGTTATCATCATCCCCTTTTTTAATAATAGTATTATTTTTCTTGAATGATGAAAATTTACATTTGGTAAGTAAATCACGGGCATCAGCAGGGGAAAGGCTCTTAAAGATGGGTAAGTTAAGAGTTTTATTATAGATTTGTGATTCTGTGATTTTTTCAACTGCCTGGTTCTGTTTTTTAGTAGATCTATTTATTATACCAGATTCCAGGATCCGGGATAAATTAGTAAGATTGTTTTGGGCAAATTCCAGTATTTTAGCCCAGTTTTTCTGTGTTTTAAGGTATTCATTAAATACATTTTCCTCGGGAATAGCATCATATTTTGTTAAATAAATGTTTTTTATTGTGGCTTTACATTCATCAATTTTATTATCACTTAAATAGTCAAGGGCCAGGATAAGGTTGGTTTTAAAGACCTTATCTTCCAGGTCCGGTTTTAAAAATTCCCCTGGATAAGGAGATAAATCTTCCGGTACCACTATCGTCATATTTGGTTGTTCAACCTGGGATTCAATTTTAGCTTTTTCATAGAAGAAACGGTAAATATCCTGGCGCAGATGTTGCCAGATAGGGTGTTTTTTCCCGGGGGAAAGGTGTTTAATAGCCAGTTGATTATCCAGAAAAAAGTTAAAGCCGAACATCCGGGCATTAATTAAGTAATCAATATCTTCACCCCTGGTTAGCCTGGGATCAAAGGGTACAACTTTAAATAAATTTCGGTGGATAACCATAAGACCTCCGAAAGCAAATGGAGTCTTCTTTAAACGCAGTTCCCCTCCTATGATTTTGTCAAAGGCCTGGGTTTTATATCCGAAACGATTCCAGAAGGTCATCCATGGTTCAATTTGTACATCATCATAATAGGTATTATTTTTATTGAGATAATAGCCGGCGATTCCGTCTACGGTCTGGCCGTATAATCTGCCTCCGATGAATTCCCGTGCTTTCCCCATGAATTCCGGGTCTTCAAATACTTCGTCGTCATCAATTAGGACAACTACTCTGGCTTCAAGTAGATAAGCGGTATAGAGGCACATGTTACGGATATTGGAATATCCCTGTAGGGAAAGGAGATCAGGTGAAAGATTGTCTTTTTGATAAATAGCCTTGATTTCATCCAGCTGCTGATCCCCAATTACATATGTTTTCACGGTTAAATTTTTACTCTTTAAAATACTATTTACCTTTTGATAGGCATCTTCCTGGAGTTCGGGAGTAGTAACTGCTACCAGAATTACCAGTTCAAAATCTTTATCATTTAAAACCTTCAGACTATCAATCAATCTTCCCAGGGTACCTTCCTCATCTATGGGGACAGGATGGTCATAGATTTCATCTCCTAACTGCCAACCTGTTTTAGAATCTCTTCCCCAGTAGGTCGGTATTAGCATGACTGTTTTCATTCATTTAAGCCTCCTCTTTGGTAAGTATACTTTTATATGCGGAGATTAGTTCACGTACAACTCTCTCCCAGGAGAAATTATTTAAAGCATATTTAGCGGCATATGCCCCTTTTGTTTCTTTATCATGTTGTTGCAGGGAATCTATTATTTTCTGGGCCAGTTCCTGGTGGTTTCCCATCTCAAATAGTCTTCCAACTTTGTTATTAATGAAATCAGGTAATCCCCCGGCATTAGAGGCTATAACAGGTGTACCACAGGCCAGGGCCTCAACTGCTACCAGACCGAAAGGTTCCATCCGTGAAGGTACAACCGAAATATCGGCAATGTTATAAAGCTGGGTAAGTGTTTTCTGGGTTTTATTACCCAGAAAAAATATTGATTTAACATTTAGATCTTCTGCCAGTTTTACAAGTTCATTTTTAAGGTGACCATGACCGCTTATCAATGTTATAACTCCAGGTAATTTTTTTTCATAAATTTGTGCGGCTTTAATCAGTAAATCTACTCCTTTAAATTCTGTTAATTTTCCTACAAAATTAACGATATAATTAATTTGATCGGTTTTTTCAGTAACTAATGATTTTAATACTTCATCTCTGTTTAAATCCATTGGTTTAAAAATACCTTCATCAAAACCATTAAGAATTAATTCCAGTTTTTCTTCGGGTAAATCGTAATATTTTTTAACATCTCTATGCACCTGTTTAGAAATTGTAATTACCTTTTTTGCTTTTTGTGCTCCTTTAAGAGCAATATTCTGAAATCTTTTATCTGTTTTAAACCCCTTAATATCTGTACCATGGGCAGTAATGATGTATGGCAAGCCGGTCATTGAGGCGGCATAAGGGGCAACCCATAAGTGTTGGCAGTGAATTAAATCAGGTTTAAAAGCGGTTGTTTCCTCCCATATGGCAATTTTAAATCTGCGGAGATATTCATTCATTTCCCACTGGGAGAGAGAATAAAATGTTTGGTTACTTTTGGGGTGGGTGGTAAAACAGGGAAAACGATAATATAAAATAGTTCTGACAGGAAAATCATTGTTAATTACAACTTCATTGTCAACTACAATAACTTTTACCTTATGTCCCTGTTCCAGCAAACGTGTGGCAAGATTTTTTGTATAAACTCCACTTCCAGAACCTTCAAGCGGGAAATGGTTAACCAGTAGAACTCTCATCTTTAAATCTCCTTTCTGTAACTTTTTCTTTTAGTTCTTTCCAGGCATAATTTATTTTCCTGTATTCCTCAATCATACCTTCAAGTTGAATATAGGCTGCATCCAGGGCAAGTGGTAAATGGGCAAATCTCCTGTTATCCAGAAAAGAAGCTAATTTGATACTACCGATAGTTAGATTTTCTTTCTGTTTTTCTTTACGGGCTTTGAATTCCTGATAGTTAATTTTTCCGGTTTGCTGCAGATACCAGTTTAAAAAGGAATTACGCCCCAGCCAGCCAAGACAGGCGATATAAAACCGGGTTTGAACTTCCGGGTTATGGATTGAGGGTTTAACCGGAAAATTACTGAAGGTATTATGAAATATTTTTGTATCAATGTCTAAAATTTTCATCTTTCTCTGGGGGATTTCCATACCCATTAAAGTATCTTCTCCCCGTCCCAGTACCAGTTTTCCCTTATACATGTAAGTTACCGAAAAGTAGGGTGGTAAGTGATCAAAAGCATCGAGTTTAATTGCATGATTGCCTCCTAAAATTTTGTCTGTTTTTTTAATATTATGGTCAGAAGGGGAAGCTGTAACCAGTGTTTTATCATTTGCCAATATAGGATATACATCCTCTTTTTCCATTCCAATTAAGAACTGCCTTAATCCTTTATATTTCATGGATGGTATAATATAATAACCGGAATAATCAGAGGTAGTTATAACAACTTCCGGATTTTTTAAATGGTCCAGGTGACGTTTAATGAAATCAATTTCCTGGAAGTCCCCCTTTTTATTTATAAGAAGATATGGTTTTACATCTGTATCAACAGATATCAAATAATCAATACGGGGTTTTAATAACAGGGCATTAACCAGGATATTATTTCGGCGCTTTCCATAAGGAATCATATTATAATTAGAAAAAGTCTTACTCTCAGTCAGGATTTTAATAGATTTTTTACCAAGACCAACCTGGTTTAAGCGTTCCTTAAATTCAGGGTCATTATTCATTTTTATAAGCTGTATATTTACATGTTTGGATAATTTATTTACAATTTTTTTATTGTAATTATGAGAGTAGGAGATAATAAAAGTCGATATTTTATGGCCGTATTTGTTGGCGTTTTTGATAAATTCCAGGTAGGGAGAAAGGCTATTTACATAATTAGTTATAACACCGAAAGCGATATTTTTGGAATTCATAGTTATCCCTCCTGTTAATTACTACTTGCTTACATTTTATGGAATCTTCATATCTTATCTGACGTTATCACTGATTATAAGTGACCTAATTAACAAGTGGCCTCATATATATATTCAATAAAACATCTATGAAATCCTTTAATTGTTAAAAATATTTGAAAAAGTAAAAAAATAATGGCAAAGCTATTTTTGCTGCTACGGCAGCCAGAAGGGACATATTGAAACCTACCGCGGTGTAACCTACCATGTACGCCTCCGGGAGAAGATTCGTCTGGAGACTGTGGTTAAAGATGGGCTGGCTGAAAAAATAGTGGATAAGATTGTAGAGGTGGCTAAAACAGGTAAAGTTGGTGATGGCAAGATATTTATAACTGAAATCAAAGATGTAATCCGGATCAGAACCGGTGAGAGAGGGAAAAGGCACTTTAGTTCGCTATGAAATGGCCAATAAATCCATCAAGAAAACTTTAACTATACCAAAATAAAAAAGGACTGCTTCTTAATAACTCTAAAAACTATTTTGAAACAGTCCCTTTTCATCTAATAAGCATACAGGTTTCCGTAAGGACGGCTGGAGACAGGGATTAGTTTTGAAAACTTAGCATCCATCACCTGTTCAAGATCCAGCCCAAATTCTTCACAGTAACCGGACAGGAGCTTTTCAATTTCTTTGCGATCTTCTTCATCTGCTTCAGATATGTTTACTTCCAGTCCTACCTTGTATTCTTCAACCTCATCACGGATATAGATGATACCACCATGCATACCGACACCCAGATGGTTGCCAACAATGGATTCTTTTTCCCGGTTTAGACCCAGCAGGATAAGTCTACCACCGGCCATATATTCGCCAAAGAAATCACCGGCTGTTCCCCCGATGATAATTACCGGTTGTTTTTCCTGATAACCCTTCATATGGATTCCAACCCGGTATCCGACACTGCCCTTGATGTAAACCTGGCCGCCCCTCATGGCATAACCCAGGATATCACCAGCATCACCGTGGACGATAAGTTTACCATCACCCATTGTATTGGCCGCTCCGTCCTGAACATTGCCGTAGACTGTCATTTCAACACCACTGGCAAAGGCAGCCATGTCATTACCCGGGGTTCCATGGATGGTTATTTTAACCGGTTCTTTTATACCATCACCGATATAACGCTGACCATTGACATTTTCCAGGGTGATCTCCCTGGTGCCTCGGGCTACCAATTTTCTTATTTCTTTATTTAATTCCCGGTAATAGATTCCTTTAGAATTAATAACATTCATCAAATCACCCCTTTACTTAGTCAATTTTTCCCTTCTCCATTCTTCTGAAAAGGAAAGATAACCAAAATCAGCATTCAGTATTTTATCTTTAATATCTGCAATATTTTTTTGTTCTTTAATTAGACCGGTCAAAATCCCGGCCCGATCTACATTATTGATACAGATGAAACCGACAATCCTATCATCTTTAATTATTATTTTCTTATAACTATTATCACCGGGGCTATCCTGCCGGTAGATTTCGTACTGGTCTATTTCCTCTTCGAGGGGGTTTATAATTCCGGCTGTAATCATCGGCAAACCGAAGAAACCGATTGAATTCCGGGCAAAGCATTCATCATATGATTGATCAGCACCGGCCATGTTCTGCCCGGCAGTTAAACCCTGATTGTATGCATTGGGCCAGATTGGTATTACCCCTGATGTTCCCCGTAACATATCCTGCCCTTCACAGACATCACCGGAGGCATAGATATCCTCAATACTGGTTTCCATTTGATTATTGATTAAGATACCCCGGTTAACCTCCAGGGGAGTATCTTTGACCAGTTCCAGATTAGGCCGGACTCCGACTGCGACTATACCCAGGTCACAGTCCAGGGTAAAGCCTGATTTAAGCCGGGCAGTATTAGCCTTTTTATTTCCTGCAAATTCTTCGATGGTGTCAGCCAGATTAAATCTAATCCCCTTATCTTCCAGGTGTTTCTGGATAATTGCAGCGGCTTCCTGGTCCAGAATTGTACTTAAAACCCGATCCGCCAGTTCGACTACAGTTACCTTTAGGCCGAGTTTGGCCAGGGCTTCAGCTACTTTTAATCCAATCAGGCCTGCTCCCAGTATTACAGCACTCTGGCTGCCTGATTTACCGGGAGTTTCAACAATATCTTTAAGTCTATAAGCATCATCAAGTTTAATGAAAGTATAGATATTTTCTTTATCAGAACCCTTTACCGGTGGGACAAAGGGAAGACCCCCGGTGGCAAGGAGCAACTTATCATATTTAATTACTTCTCCTGTTTCCAGGACAACTTTTTTTCCAGAAGGTTTTAAAGTCCGGACTCTTGTTCCCAGTCTGGTTTCAATATTATTTTTTTGATAGAAATCATCTGCCCGGTATTTCATCTTTTCGTAATCAACTTTACCTGAGAGGAAGTAAGAGATCAAAGGCCGGGAATAACAGTGGTATGGTTCATCAGAAACGACTGTAATTTTTCCCTCTGGATCATTCTTTCTTATCCCTTCCACCCCACCGATTCCTGCTGCTGAATTGCCTATTATCAGATAGTCCATTTTTATTCCCCCTCTTCTTCCTGCTCTTTATAGACCAGAGCATTATTGGGACAGTTGGCCGCACAGGCCGGTTCTCCCGTTTCAGAGCAGAGATCACATTTAGATATTATATTCCGGTTATACTCATCACGTTTAACAGCCCCATAGGGACAGGTCATAATACAGGTCCAGCATCCAACACATTTATTTTCATCATATTTAACTATCCCTGTTTCCGGATCTTTCTGCATGGCACCTGTGATACAGGCTCTTACGCAGGGTGCATCATCACAGTGTCTGCACTGTAGAGCAAAGGAAAGGTTCTCACCCGATTCAATGATAACGGCCGGTGTTATTTCCTCGCTTTTATGTGCTTTTACCACGTCTTTAGATCTGGAATGACTGGTTACACAGTAGACTTCACATAATTTACAACCGAGACAGTATTCTTCCCGGGCAAATACTTTTTTCATTTCTTTAACCCCCTATTCACCGGCATGTTTTATACCCAGAACTGCCAGTTCACGTTCGTTGAGATCTATTCCCCGCAGCATTAACCGGTTACCGCGCAGGCTTTCGATGGCATTGATACCCATACCGCCGAGCATTTCCTTGATTTCCAGGGACCAGCCTCTGATAAGATTTTTCAACCGTTCTTCACCTATTTCAGGATTAAGCCTTTTTACAAGGTCCGGCTGCTGGGTGGCGATTCCCCAGTTACATTTGCCGGTATAACATTTCTGGCACATGTGGCAGCCCATGGCTATCAGGGCAGCAGAGGCAATGTAAACAGTATCCGCTCCCAGGGCGATGGCTTTGACAATATCAGCACTGTTTCTGATAGTACCCCCGATGACCAGTGATACCTGGTCCCGTAAACCCTCGCGGCGCAGACGTTCATCCACTGCGGCCAGTGCCAGTTCTATCGGGATGCCTACATTGTCGCGGATCAGGGTCGGGGCTGCTCCCGTTCCACCCCGGTAACCATCTATCGAAATGATATCGGCTCCGGCGGTCGCAATTCCAGTGGCGATTGCTGCCACATTATGAACGGCTGAAATCTTGACCGAAACAGGTTTTGTATAATCTGTTGCTTCCTTCAGGGCATAGATTAACTGCCGTAAGTCTTCGATTGAATATATATCATGGTGAGGAGCAGGGGAGAGGGCATCTGTTCCTAGTGGAATCATTCTTGTGCGGGAAACTTCGTCTCCCACCTTTTCTCCCGGAAGATGACCGCCGATTCCCGGTTTAGCCCCCTGGCCGATTTTGATTTCAATGGCAGCTCCGGCCTCCAGGTATTCCTGGTGAACACCGAAACGACCCGATGCTACCTGAACGATAGTATTTTCTTTGTATTGATATAGATCCTGGTGTAGGCCGCCTTCGCCGGTATTATACATGATACCACTGGCAGTGGCAGCCCGGGCCAGGGACCGGCAGGCATTGATACTTATTGACCCGAATGACATGGCTGAAAACATAATCGGTGTATCTAATTCCAGCTGTGGAGGAAGTGGAAATGGATTACCATTTTCATCAAACTCCAGTTTTCCCGGCTTCCTCCCCAGAAATGTTTTCAGTTCCATCGGTTCCCGCAGGGGGTCGATTGATGGATTGGTAACCTGACTGGCATTTAACAGGATATGGTCCCAGTAAATTTTTTTAGGGGTGGGATTACCCATTCCTGTCAGCAGGACTCCACCACTTTCAGCCTGCTTATATATGTTATTGATCATCTCTCCGGTCCAGTTGCTATTTTTTCTATATTCCAGGGGATACTGTCTGATGCTGAGGGCATTGGCGGGACAAAGTGTCACACAGCGCTGACAGTTTACACAGTTTTCATCCTTGCTCAGCATCTTATCCATTTCTTCATCATAATAATGACTATCATTAGCACATTGACGTTCACAGACCTGACAGTTTATACATCTATCATAATTTCTTTCAATTAGAAATTCAGGATTTTTTAAACTCAGGCTCACTTTATACCACTCCTTTTCCGGCATTTTCCAGTTGAGCAATTACTGCTTCTCCACCACGGGGTGTCCAGATTTTGTCGGGTTCAGGACAGACTTCCCTGATAGCTGATTCCTCACTGGCAACATACATTCTTTCCTCATCTTCGGCTACAACCAGCGGTCTGAGCTTGATACGGTCATTGAGGGCGATAAATCCCTGACTGTGACCCAGGATGATGGAAAAAGGTCCATTTAGCAGACAGCTGCCGTAGACTGTTCTAATTGTTTTAGCTATATTCTGGGCCTGTGGTTCCATCCGCTCAATTTCACTCCAGAGTGGTGAGGCGATAGCCTGGATTACGGCCTCTATGGGTAATTTATGTTTTCTAATCAATAGATCAAAGAGATAAGTTATTACCTCTGTGTCGGTCATCATGGTACACTTATAGCCGTGCATCTCGATATATCTCTTATTGGCTCCATAGGAAGAGATTTCTCCATTATGGACTATAGACCAGTCCAGTAGGGTAAAGGGATGTGCGCCTCCCCACCAGCCTGGTGTGTTTGTTGGGAACCGGCCGTGTGCTGTCCAGAGATAGGCTTCATAATCCTCTAACATGAAAAAGTCAGCTATATCCTCAGGATAACCTACTCCCTTGAAAACCCCCATGTTTTTACCACTGGAGAATATATAAGCCCCTGCAATATTTTCATTAACATTCATGACCTGTTCTACAACATACTCTTCTTCAGTTAATTCCCTGCTTTCCAGTTGATTGGGGTCGGGTTTTACAAAATAACGCCAGATCAACGGCTGATTACTGATATTTTTCACCTTACGGGTGGGAATTTCTTCTCTCTGTTTAATTGAAAAATATTTTTCCAGAGTGTTTTCAACCTTATTTCTTGCTTTTTGATGGTCATAAAACAGATGTAAGGCATAGTATTCCTTATGTTCCGGGTAAATACCGTAAGCAGCAAAGCCGCCCCCCAGTCCATTTGACCGATCATGCATCAGGGCAATTGATTGAATAATATCTTTGCCTGAAAATCTTTTTCCTTTTTTGTTTAAAATACCACTTAGTCCACATCCGGACATAATTTTATCATCCATTCTCCTCACTCCTCACTCCTTACTCCTGATAATATTTTCCAGTTCACTGGCCTTCTCCCTGACCAGAGGGAGAAGAGTATTATTTAAGTAATCCATGGTAACTCTGCTTTTCGGCCCGGAAACGCTGATAGCTGCCAGAGCTGAGTTGTTTCTATCGAGCACCGGGACAGCAACACAGCGAACTCCTTTTTCCAGTTCCTCCAGGTCAAGAGAGTATTTCTGTTCCCGGATCTTTTTTAGTTCTTTTTTCAACTTTTCGGGCTCGGTT
>JADQBU010000042.1 GCA_016278435.1 Halanaerobiales bacterium | reverse complement strand
TATCAATAGTGGATATTTGACAAATTTTAAAAAAGTTTATGCAAAGCTAATGATTTATAATAAAAAAAGCCTATCTAATTAAGATAGACTTCAAAAGATTGTTTAATATATATTCGTAAAAAAATGAAGTGATTTTTAGTATATTTTCCTTAATTAACTTCAAAATAATAAGCTAATATGATAGAATCAGATACTGGAGGTTTTATTTGTGAAAAAAGATTTGTGTGAAATTGAAAGGATGGCTCATCTTAAGGAAGAGGAAAATCAAAGTTTCATGATATTTTTAAAAGGATGTGACCATTTTAAGGTTGATAAAATTGTCCATAAACTTAATGAAAAATACCTATCATTATATGATTGTACTAAATGTGGTAACTGCTGCAAACAACTGGCACCTAGTTTATCTCAAGAAGAAATTCTAGAAATAACTGATTTTTTAAATATTACTTATGAAGACTTCATTGAAAAATTTGTAAATAGAGAAACCACTAATGGATTTATTTTAAAGAATCAGGAGTGTCCTTTCTTAAATAAAAATAAATGTTCAATTTATGAATACCGACCTGAAGCATGTCGCTCTTTCCCACATTTGCATAAAGATAATATTAATCACAGATTACTTAGTTTGCTTGACAATATTCACATCTGTCCAATTATATATTATATATTTGAAGATTTAAAAGAAATATTTAAATACACCCCGGAAAAAACAACATAAGCTGCCCGGGCCAGATAACCACTATCTTCCAGGATAGATATTCATAGAAAAAGCAAAAAGATTTTTGGGATGGCACTAAATTCACTTGCTTTCTCTATTGAGTTTTCCAGTTAAACAAGTAGTTATTCATAGACAAAACTAATTGAATATTATTGCAACAACTATGGTTAAAATGTAAACACTATTAACTAATACAAAATTTTTTACAGATAGTATAAATGTATCTTTCTTGGTTTGACTACAATAAAATCGATTTATGTTTCTATACACTGGAATAATTGTTAATATTGTTAATAAAGAGATAACTGGTAATAGATTAAAAATAACCATAAGTATAATATCAAAATAAATTATGTAATATAATACTGTAAATAATTTTAAAGATTTTTCTTTACCGATGTAAACCGGTAGTGTAAAACGGCTATTCTCTATGTCATCCTCTATATCACATATATTATTTGCCAGCATAATATTGGCGATTCCAATCATGGTCGGGATTGAGATTAAAATTAAATAGCTTACTTCAATAATATTAATTTTTATACCCAGGTAACTCTTCTCAAAAACAAGCCGAACTATTTCCTGGTCATTTACATGAATGTAAGTGGAAAGAAATACTATAATAAATCCCATAAAAAATCCTGAAAATAATTCACCTAATGGCATCCTAGATAAAGGAATTGGCCCAAAAGAATAGAGTATTCCAGCCAGAAAAGAGATAAATCCCATAATCAATACTATATAATTTGTAGTTAAAAAGAGCATGATTCCGGCAATAACTGCAATAGTCAATAACGCAATTATTATCATTATAACCGTCTTCTCACCAATTTCATCTCGCACAATGACATTATGACTTTCATAGTTATATCCTTGAGTTTTTTGGGCTGTCCTATAATCATAATAATTATTTATAGCTGTAACAGTCATATCAAAAAATAAAAGTGATACAAACATTAAAAAGAAATTTCTTATGTAAAATTTATTGAATCTATATAACGAATATACAGTCCCCAGAATAAAAGGAATTACACTGGCTACCTTTGTTTGTATTTCAACTAATTGTAGAAAACTCAGAATAGATATTGACATCTCTTATACCTCCAGGATTTAATCTTTACATTTAGAGATAAACTTATTACCATTTATAAATTAAGGGATAGCCATGGCTATCCCTTTTATGTAGTATTATTTTCCTCTTCCTCCATGCATATATCCAATAACCGAGGATCAATATGATAGCACGTGTCTGGAAAGACTGGACAAGCCGGGAAAATGCTGACCCCTATGAAAATCTTCTGAAGGAAACTATATTACCTGCTTTTAAAAGAATTGAAGGATATTGTGGTGGAACTATTTATAGAAAAGATAATTCTCAAAATGAAGTTGAATTCATGATTAACAGTTTCTTCAACTCGCTAGAAGCAGTAAAAGACTTTGCCGGTCAGAAAGATTATAGCATAGCTGTAATTGAACCGAAAGCAGAAGTGTTGCTTAAAAGGGCAGAATCCAGAGTAAAACATTATGAGATAGCTGGTAAAATCAAAGTATAAAAAATATTTTTATCCATATAAAAAGGGGCAGTTTCACTTCAAGTGTTACTACCCCTTTTAAAGTACTTTTTGCAATATATTTCAATAACAATTTATTAAAAGATACAAACTAAACTCTCTTCTCTAATTCTGCTACAATACCCTTATATTTTGTCTGCAAGTGTTTCTCCTGAGCGGCCTTTTCAACCCTGTTAAATCTATCTTTAACATCTTTTAATACAGTCTGGGGGATCAACAGTTCCTTCATTTAAGACATTGAGTGCTAATTTTCGGGCTACAACCAGTACTCTCTTTATATTATTATGTTCTTCCACCAGTAATCCTACTATTTCCATCTGAAATCTCCTCAACCATGGTCTTCTGGGCCATACCAAAACCTAAAGCTATTCTACTATCACCAACCATATTATAGATATTTATTAAGGGATAGCCGAAGCTATCCCCTTTTTTCCAATATTTAATTTTACTGTAATTGTAATACTAGAATTATTTAACAGATTTAAGCTGTTTTAGATAATCAAGCCCATCATCAAGAATAAATATGGTCTCTTTATCAAGTGACTTCTCATATGATTCAAGTGTTCTCCAGAAATAGTAAAAGTCAGGATCGACACTATAAGCTTCATTATAAATCTGTAAAGCCATAGCATCACCTTCACCCCGAAGTTCCTGGGCTCTTTTATTTGCCTGAGCCACAATGATCCTGGCCTCTTTATCGGCTTCAGCTTTTAATATTTGTGCTTCCTTTTCACCTTCAGCCCGAATTTCTTTGGCTTTTTGCTCCCTTTCCGAGCTCATTCTCTGGTAAACAGCCATTTCGTTAGCCTGCGGTAAATCCGCCCTTTTGATCTTGACATCAATCAATTTAATACCATATTCCGATAGTTGTTTCTTGCTTTGTTCAGTAATATCATTTAAATAATCAACCCTCTTTGCAGAAACAATATCATCAAAAGTATGTGAAGCCAGTTTATTTCTCAGATTTGAATAGACAATATCATCAATTCTGGTCTGGGCAATAGCTAATTGTCCACTCATCGATTGAATAAACTTAACTGGGTCCTCTATTTTCCAGATAGCATAATTATCTACATTCAATCTTTTCTTGTCAGTCGTAATTAAGTTTCTGGGCTCAATATCGTAAGAAAGGAGTCTGTCTTCTAAATAAGTCACATTTTGAATAAAAGGTATCTTTGTATATAAGCCCGGTTCTTTGGCGATTTTAACTATTTCTCCAAACTGCTTAACCACAGCTATCTTGGTTTCATCCACAGTGAATAAAAATAAATTATATACAAGTATTCCAAGCACTATAATAAGAGCAAATACAATTAATTTTTTCATTCTGCCATACCCCCATCATTATTAAGGACTTTATTAATATCGAGTAGTTTTAAAACACTACTACCCGATCCTTCTTCTGTTAGTAATATTTTCTGGGTTCCCGGCAATATTTTTTCCATACTTTCAATATATAATCTTGCTTTAGTTACTTCTTTACTCCCCATATTGTATTTAGCAAGTACATCTTTAAACTTGGCTACATCTCCCTGAGCTGCCGTTATTTTCTCCTCTTTATAGGCTTCAGCATTATTAATAATTCCCGCAGCATTTGCCTCCGCTTCAGGAACAACCTTATTTGCATAAGACCGGGCCTGATTAACATATGTCTTTCGGTCTTCATGAGCACTATTGACATCATCAAAGGCCGCAGCCACCTGTTCTGGTGGATTAGCATCCTGAAGTTTAACAGCTTCAACTAAAATTCCAGTCTGATAATCATCAAGTAATAATTGCAGATCCTGGTGAACTTCATGAGCAATCTCATCCCTGGAAACAGTAATTATTTCATCAAGATTACTCTTGGCAATTTCCTCTCTGATAATTGCCTCAGACATCGCTTTAATCATAGCTTCTGGTTCTATTAAATTAAATACATAGTTTTCCGGACTCTTTACCTTATACTGTACAGCGAATTCTATATGGACAATATTACTATCACCTGTCAACATCTGAGCTTCCTCAATATTAATTCTATACTTAGGATTGGGCGGTGGAGATATTGTTGTATATCCAACTTCAATTTTCCTGACCTGACTGATATTAACTATAACCGCTGATTCAATAGGTGCCGGGATGTGATAATTAAGTCCAGGACCAACCGTTCTAACATGTTCCCCAAATCTTTTTACAAGGCCAACTTCTGAGGGGTTTACTGTATAAAAACCCTGACTAGCCCATAAACCTATTACAATTATAATAATAATCCAACCAGTTACACCACCCATAAGTTTTTTTACTGTACTAAAAACCTTATTAACATCTAATACCTCATTGATATCAAACTGTTTATTACTGTTTCCATCCATATTTTTTATTCCCCTTTTTGGGACATATTTTTATTTTCCATATATTCTTCTATTATTTCAATAAATTTCTTGCCATATTTCTTGAACTTGATTTCTCCAACTCCAGTTATTTTCAACATAGAATATTTATCTAAAGGACAATATTGACTCATTTCCCGCAAAGTACTGTCGTGGAATATTACATAAGGAGGGACATTATCATTATCGGCAATATCTTTGCGTAAACTTCTTAATTTTTCAAACAGAACATTATCACTACTTATTTTATGCTTTTTCTTCTCAACTCTCTGTGTTACCATCTCCTCACCCTTCAACACTCTATAAGAATGTTCATTAAGCTGAACTACTGGATATTTACCTTCTGTAAGATTCAAATAACCATCTGCAGTTAGCATATTAATCATATCCTTTATTTCTTTAATTGAATAGTCTGGCATAATGTCATAAGTTGATAGTTTATTAAATCCATTTTTCAGCACCTTTTTATTCCTGGAACCTGCCAGTACCTGTGCTGTTATAGTCATCCCCCAGCGTTGTTCAAGACGATATACACATGATAGTATTTTTCGAGCCTCTTCAGTTATATCAACTAATTCCCGGTTATCGCTACAATTACTACACTTATTACATTTTTCCATAGCATTTTCATCACCGAAATAAGTTAGTATATATCCCCTTAAACACTGGGTTGTATGACAGTAATCAACCATTTCCTGCAGTTTCTGTAGTTGTCTCTGCTTCCTTTCCTGTGATGTTCCAGTCTGTTCTATCAAAAATTTCTGGATATGATTATCACCTGGAGAATAGAGTAATATACAATCACTGGGCTCACCATCCCTACCTGCTCTACCTGCCTCCTGGTAATATGCCTCTATATTCTTAGGCATATTATAATGAATTACAAAATGAACATTGGACTTATCAATACCCATACCAAAAGCATTAGTCGCTACAACAATATTTATATTATCAAATAAAAATGCCTCCTGGGTTTCCTGCCTTTCCCTATCTGTTAAACCAGCATGATATCTACCTGTACGGTATCCTGCCTCTGATAACATCTTACAAACTCTATCTACTTCCTTACGTGTAGCAGCATAGATTATCCCGGCCTCATTATTATTGGTCTTTATATAATCCGTATAAACTGGTCTTTATTTATACCCTTTCTTAAAGTTAAGGTCAAGTTTTCCCTGTCAAATCCACTAATATATACATCAGGATCTATTAAGCCCAGCTGACCTATTATATCATTCCTTACTTCAGGAGTGGCAGTAGCCGTGAATGCTGCAACAACTGGCCTATTTTTTAATTTTTTAATCATATTACCTATATATAGATAGCTTGGGCGAAAATCATGTCCCCATTGTGAAACACAGTGAGCTTCATCAATAGCTAAAAAAGAAACTTTAAGTGAATTTAATAAATTACAGAACCTTGTTGATCCCAATCTTTCAGGAGTTATATATATAAGTTTATATTCACCCTGACAGGCCCTATCCAGCCTTTCCCGTAAATCACTATTACTGATTGAACTATTGAGAAACGTTGCCGGAATCTCCATTTCTTGCAATGCATCAACCTGGTCCTTCATTAGAGATATTAAAGGAGATATAACAAGCGTAACACCGGGAAATAACATAGCAGGTATCTGATAACATATTGACTTCCCGGAACCTGTGGGCATAATAGCAACAGCATCCCTTTGCTGTAAAATACTTTCAATAGTAATTTTCTGGCCAGAACGAAAATTTTGATAACCATAATAATTTTTTAAAAGGTCTTTGGCTTTTTCCATCAAATCAGATACTCCCCTATTTAAATACAATAAGTCCGCTTACAAAGAAATATTAATGAAAGTATCGAACAAATTATATTCTTCAAGTAAATTTATTTTGTCAATTTATTTACCTTATAGTTATATATTAGACAACCGGGCAGCATAAACCTCCTTTACCCAGCTATTTATTACTTCCCATTTTAAGTAGGCGGGCATTTATAGCCACTATTACTGTACTTAAGGACATAAGTATGGCACCGGTTGCCGGAGAAATCATAATACCATAATTATATAAGACACCTGCTGCCAGAGGAATGGCAATAGCGTTATAACCGGTCGCCCAGAATAAGTTCTGTACCATCTTTTTGTAGGTTGCCTTACCAAAATTCACAAGAGATAATACATCTGCTGGATCACTTTCTACAAGTATAATATCTGCTGTTTCAGCTGCTACATCTGTACCAGAACCGATAGCAATCCCGATATCAGCTTTAGCTAATGCAGGAGCATCATTTACTCCATCTCCCGTCATAGCAACGAATTGTCCCTGCTGTTGCAGTTCTTCTATCTTGTCCTGTTTTTCATGAGGCAGTACTTCTGCATAATAACCATCTAGCCCGACCTCGTTACTAACATATTTTGCTGTCTGCTCATTATCACCTGTCAGCATCCAGCATTTAATACCTTTTTCATGTAATTTTTCTACTGTCTCCCTGGAAGTATCTCGAATCTTATCAGCAAGTACAATAGAACCATAGAGAGTATTATCAACCAGGAGAAATACTTCAGTAGCCGGGCCCTCTGTCTCACTATAATTATCTGGTAATCTTATGTCATGTTCCTCCAGATAACCCGGACTCACTACCATAGCTTCTCTATTATCAACCCTGGCTTTGACACCCTTACCTTTTATTGCTGTAAATTCATCTATATTATATAAACTCAAACCTCTTTCATCAGCTTTGTTCTCTATGCCTCTTGCTATAGGATGTTCCGATTCTTTTTCCAGAGATGCCGCCAGTTTAAGAATTTCATCTTTTTCCCTATTCTTAAATGTTTTTATCTCTGAAACACCAAACTCACCTTCTGTCAATGTTCCTGTTTTATCAAAGACTATAGTTGAAATCTTCCTGGCATTTTCAAATGCTGTTCTATTTCTAATTAAAAGTCCATTTTTTGCTGATAAAGTTGTTGAAACAGCAGCTACTAATGGTATTGCTAACCCCAGTGCGTGCGGACATGTTATTACCATGACAGTAGCCATTCTACCTATAGAAAAAGCAAGGTCTCTCCCGACAAGTAACCAGGAGAACAGAGTAATTAAACCTGCTGAAATAGCAATAAGCGTCAGCCAGAAAGCTGCCCTGTCAGCTAAACCCTGTGTCTTTGATTTGGCTTCCTGAGATTCTCTAACAAGATTAACGACCTGAGAAAGATAACTATCATCACCCGCACTGGTAACCTTAACTCTAAGAGAACTATCTCCGTTTATCGAACCCCCGATGACTTTATCGCCTTCATCCTTTAAAACTGGTTCAGACTCACCAGTCAGCATCGATTCATTGACATAACTGGAACCATCAACTATCTCACCATCAGCGGGCAGCTTTTCACCAGGTTTAATAAGAATAAGATCATAAACCTCCAGTTCTTTAATACTGACATCAACTGTTTCATCATCTTTAATTAGATGTGCCTCATCCGGCATTAATTTTGCCAGTTCTTCCAGAGCCCTGGAAGCCCCCATTACAGATTTCATTTCAATCCAGTGACCAAGCAGCATAATAATAATTAATGTTGCAAGTTCCCAGAAAAAGAATCTACCTTCTACTCCAAATACCACTGCCGAACTATATATGTAAGCTACCGATATAGCAAGCCCTATCAGGGTCATCATACCGGGTTTTTTATTTGTTAATTCATCATAGAGACCTTTTAAGAACGGCCAACCCCCATAGAAAAAAATTATAGTAGAAAAGATAAATAAAATATATGTACTACCAGTAAACTCTATCCTGTAATTAAAAAAACCCTGGATCATCGGCGATAACAATAGTATCGGTAGAGATAAAACAATTGAAATAAAAAACCTTTTTCGAAAGTCATTCAACATAGATTTATGTCCATTACCAGAATCACTACTGTGATTCACTAATATCACCCCTTATTAGTATTAGTTATTACTCTTTTTACAGTATCATACTTGACTAATTTTGTCAAGTATAGCAAAAAGAAGGGATGAGATCAATTTAATTTTAATAATTACTGTTGATGTTTATATTTATTTAATATCACACCTAAAATATTTGCATGATATTTATTAAGATTATTATAAGCATTTTTTAAAAAATGATTACTCGTTTCCCGTGATGCCGTCACCAGAATAGTTCCGTCAACCTTATCTGTTAAAATTGCAGCATCCCTGACAAGACCAATAGGGGGTGTATCTATTAAAACCAAATCAGCCTGTTTCTCAGCTTTTATAAGTACCTCTTTCATACTATTTGAATTTAGAAGTGTTAAAGGATGTGTAGGTTTTTTTCCGGCAGTAATCAGTTGAAGACCATCGATCCCGGTCTCTTTTAATCCGTCTGTAAAATTAATTCTTTCTCGCAAAATATCACTTAAACCGGTGAAATTAGATATCTCAAAAAATTGATGCTGCATGGGTTTTCTTAAATCAGCATCTACTATGATTACCTTTTTACCCTTCTGCGACATTGATAAGGCTAGATTAACTAAAATAACCGATTTACCCTCACCGGCAGTACTACTTGTCACAGCAATACTTTTTAATCGCCTCCCGCGACTAAAAAAACTCAAATTTCTTCTAATATCCCGGTAGGACTCTGACACCTGTGATTTTATATCATTTTTAATTATCAATTCATTTTTTCTGCTTTTTAGCTTTTGTCTACTATCCTTTCTTCTAAAGAATATGTCTCTATTTTTAACCCCCTGTTCCTGAGTAGAATCAAACATATTTAAATTCGGAATTATACCGAGTACATCTAATCCGGTAACTTGTTCTACATCTCTTTTTTCCACAATCTTTGAATTCATTCGTTTAAGTAGGAGAATAATGGGGATACCCAGAAAAGCCGCTATTTCAGGATGTACTTTTCTCATTAAATCAACTCCTTTAACTTATGATATTCTTAATATAAATTAATTGTTAATTACAAAAAAGCTATTCATTCTTTAATTTTGTTTTAATGATATCATTCCTTGACTTAACAGGACAAATAATCGTATAATTTAGATATATCTAAATTAATTCGGGGAGGGAATCAAATGGACAAAAATGTTGAATTAATACGAGAAAAACAAATTAAAAGAACCATTGAAAATCTAGAAAAAAATAATTTGGAAGCTTACTATGTAAAAGATGAAGAAGAATTACATAATAAAGTTTATGAGTTAATTAAAGAAGGCGAAACCGTATCAGTTGGTGGCTCCATGACTCTATTTGAAACTGGGATCATAGATTTACTTCGTAATGGAAAGTACGAATTTCTGGATAGATATGAACCCGGTTTGACTGCCGAAGAAATTAAAGAAGTTTTCAGAAAAAGTATCCTTGCTGATACATATTTCGTAAGCAGTAATGCAGTTACAGAAG